>NZ_JBFAPC010000017.1:0-51344 GCF_040675535.1 Patulibacter sp. NPDC049589
CCAGATCGAGGGCCGCTTCGCGGCCCTCGATCACTCAAACGCCGCGATCTCATGATCGGGGCCGCCGATTACCGGCACACCGGTGGATTCAGGCTGAGCCGTCGCCCGGCCTCGAACCCGGGGTGCGAGCGGCGCGCATCCGCGCAGGCCTCACGCAGCGGGAGGTCGCCGACCGGCTCCAGGTCCCGATCGACACGTACCGGCGCTGGGACCGCGAAACGTCCCAGCCGCGCTCGCCACAGCGTCAGCGCCAACTGGCGGCAGTCCTGGGCGTCTCGCTCGAGACGCTCTTCCCGACGGACGCCGACCCGCACGTCGCGGTCGCGATGAGGATGCTGGACAACGCCCCAGCGGACGACCACGGAATCCGGAAGGCAGCGGACCACGGTGCCGACGGGAAGCCCGCGCTTGCCGCGGACTCGTCAGCCCACCCCGGGACCCGAGCGGATGCGCCTGGCGGGCCGTCCGGCGCGTTCGAGAACTCGGGATCGGCCGTCGGCACGGAAGAACTCACGAAGATCGATGTGGCGACGGCGGGGCCTCTCGTTCCGCTGCTGGACACGGACGCCCACGCGTCTGATGTCGACCAAATGGCCTCGGAGTACGGGGTCCGGGGGGACTCGGTCGGAGCCGGCCGACCCGTGAGCGGGGGACCGCCTGCGCAGGCGACCGATGAGCTCCGGCGCGGTGACAGCGCGCTGCCGCGCACCACCGACGTTCTCGGCAGAGTCGAGCGCCCCATGGGAGACGGGTGGCGACGGATCCGGCCACGACGGCTCGCGGTTCCGGCGACGACCCTGCATCTCCGCGCGATGCTCGGTACGGCGGCCGTCGTGCTGGTGGTTGGGTTGTGGATACTCCTCGCCACGACCGCGGGCGATCCCGCCGCCCCGACGTCGGCCCCCGTTCCGCGCGGAGCGGCCGTCAGTGCGGGGGAGGCGCAGGCGCGTCGGATCGACGTCGCCGAGCAGCGCCGTGACTTCGACCTCGTGATGTCGCTGGCCTCCGCGTCCGGCGACCGCGAGTCCTACGACGGCGCGCGAAAGGCGGCGGCCGATCTGCTGCTAGATCGCGCCAGCGATGCGCTCAAGGCCGGCCACGTGCGAACGGCGCGCCGACTCGTCGAGCGGGTCGAGCGCCGCTATGGCGATCCGCGCCCGCACCGGCGCGCCTCGCTTACCGACCGGATCACCGCAGCGCGCAAAGCCACCCGTACCGCGGAACGACGCCGCGAGACCGTCGCCGAGCAGCGACAGCGCGCGAACGCTACCGCTCCCCAAGCCGGGTCCACGGCGGCGTCGCCACCAGCGGTCGCCTCGTCGCCAACACAGGCGCCAGCCCCGAGCGCCACGACCGCGCCGCAGGCGCAAGAGCCGTCGTCGAGCGGCGGCGGCTCGTCGTCGCCGTCGTCCCGCCCGTCGAGCGACTCCGATCGGTCGCCCGAGTTCTTCTGAGTTTCGTCTTCCTCCGCCGCTCCGTCCCGTCCCCCAGGAACTCTCGTGTCCACGTCATCCTGTCGCATCGCGGTTCTCGCGCTCTCGCTGTTGATCGCGTCGCTGGTTGCCACCGCTAACGCGAGCGCCGGCCAGTACACGGTGCGGTACTGCGCCGATGGCGCCGCGGCGGATCGCTGGACCGCCTACGCGACCGCGCCGGGCTCGGCCGCGGTCGAGTGCTCTGCGCTGGGACGGGTGCGCGTCACGATGGCCGGCACCCAGTACTGGGGCGAGGGCAGTACCGGGGTGCTGTCGTTCACCGCTCCGGACGGGACGATGGTCGCCGGGTGGCAGCCGAACCTGCGCTACCACGCGACGAAGTTCGGGGAGGACTCGGATCGGTTCCGGGTGACTATCGGTCCGGTCCCGTACCGCTACTCGGTGACGACGTGCATCAATACGCAGTGCCCGGCGGTCTTCAACGGGCCAGTCGCGGTCGATCCGCCGGCCCAGACGGTCGAGGCGCGGGTCACCTGCGTCGACGAACGCGCGGACTTCGGTTCGTGCCGCTTTGAGTCCGAGCTACTGGACTACGGCGGCACGCTCACGCTGCAAGACGACCATCCACCGACCGCCCGTACCGTCGACGGAGCGATTACCAACGCGACCACGCCGAAGACGGCGCTCCGCGGCACCAGCCCCGTACACGTCGCGGCCGACGATGTCGGCTCCGGGGTATGGAAGACCGAGGTCCGCGACGGAGCGACCGTGCTCGCACAAGCGGTCAACGGGTGCGTGCCGCAGCCCACCGCCAGCACCGTGCCGTGCCGCACGAGCCAGGAGACGACGCTCGATCTGGACTCGACGAAGCTCACCGACGGCGCCCACCAGCTCGCCGTGGTCGGCGTCGACGCCTCGGGCAACGAGACGACCTTGTGGTCGGGGTCGGTCGTCGTCGTGAACTCCGCGATCGGGCCCGGCAGCCCGCTGGATCTGCGTGGCGACCCGACCGGGTCGGACGCGACCGACAACGTCCGCGTCACCGCCTCGTGGCCAGCCACCGCCTACCGGCCTCCGAAGCGCTGCCGCCGCGCGACGTACCGCAAGCACCACCGCAAGGCATGCCGCGCCCGGGCCGCGAGCCAGACCTACCGCGGATCGTTCGCTCCCGGTCGATCGCTGGTCCTGACCGGCCGGGTCTCGAACACCGGCACCCGCGACGCGATCACGGGCGCGCCGGTCCAGGTCCGCGGCGACGTCCTCCGGGGCGGTGCCGCGCCGTGGACGGTCGCCGCGACGACTGATCCGACCGGCCGCTGGCGGGTCAAGGTGCCGCGAGACATGGGCGCCCGCCAGATCTCCGTCCGTTACTTCAGCCGGCAGAACGACACCCGCGAGAGCGCCCGTACCAGCGCGCTGCTTCTCATCCGCGCCAAGGCGACGCTTCGCGCCGTCCCGAAGCGGGCCCGCGCGGGCGGGGCCGTCCGGTTCGTTGGGCAGCTCGCGGACCGGTCCCCCGACATCCCCGTCGTGCTCGAGGCGTACTCCCGCGGCCGGTACCGGACCTTCGCCACGACCACCACTCGCACCGGCGGGCGGTTCAGCGTCCGCTATCGCCTGGGCCGCGGGTTTCGCGGCTCGTATCGCTTCCGCGCCCGGGTCCAACCGACTCGTACGACCCCGTACCCGTACGTCGGCGCGCCCTCCAACCCGGTCACCGTCCGCGTGCGGCGATGACCGCCGCCAGCCGCCACGTCGAAGGAGCACCCATGCGATCCCGCCGCCGCAACACCATCGTCAGCACCGTCTGCGCCGCCGTCGCCGCAACCGCGTTGACGCTCGCGGCCCCGGCCGCCGACGCGGCCAGTCACAAGGCCGCTCACCGTGTTCATCGCTGCGAGGCGACGGTCCAGCGCGTCAAGCCGTTCGGGCAGGATGCGACGGTCATCGAGGCCGCCACCCGAATCTGGACCCGAGGCATCAGCTGCCGTCGCGCACGCACCCTGATCGGTGACTCGATCCTTCAGGTCGGCTCGGCCGCGCCGACGCCGCCGATGGGTTGCTGCGAGTCGTCGTGGTACGCCAACGACGCGGACTGGTGGCGCAAGAAGGGCTGGCGCGTCGAGCGCGGCATCGGCGTGACCCCCACAGCGCCCGACGGCGCGCGCTTCATCGTCAAACGCCGGACCGCGACGATCCGCTTCACCCGCTGGGCATAGGGGACACGGGCTCATGAGGGGGCGCCGCCTCAGTCGTAAGGGTGCTACGGGCATTCTTGCGCCTCGCAGACCTTCTACCAGCGCCGAAACCCGGGAACCTCGCGGCCTTGATCCTGGCCTGCCCACCGTGGCTGTCGCGGCTGTCGGTCTCCGTCTTCAGCACCGCAGCGATGAACTGCTCGTAGGTTCACTCCTGCGCCCTGCGCGGTCGGCGAGCTTCGGCAACGCCGCCGCTGCAGCAGGTCCTTTCAGTTGCCGGAAGAGATGCGCCAGCTCGCTTGTTGCGCGGCTCATGCGATCAGCTGGTCGTAGTGGCCCAGCGGCCTCGCCTGCACCGGCGTGTCGACCGGCCGGCGGCTCTCGCGCTGCGTCCTGGCGTGCTCCAGCGCGGTGGTGGTGCGGTGCTTGGCGAAACGTCCGCCGGTGCTCGCACGCGATCTCGCCGGTGTCCGCGGCGGCGGCGCACACCGACCGCTGATTGCCCCGTCGGCGCAGGCGGGATGGAGTCAGCCCCGGCGCATCATGCGGCCGACGGCGGCCATGAGCTCATCGGTGCGCGCGGGGTCGTACCCGCCGTCGGGGTGGTGCACGCAGGTGCGGGCGTGCCCGTCGAGGAGGCCGAGGGCGACCTTGTCCAGGGCGGCCTGCACGGCGGAGATCTGGGTCAGGACGTCGATGCAGTAGCGGTCCTCCTCGACCATCCGGTCGATGCCCCGAACTTGTCCCTCGATGCGCTTGAGCCGCGTGCGCAGCTGGTCCTTCGTCGCGGAGTAGCCCCGGACCGGGGGGGTCGTCGTCTCGGTCGGCGTCGCCATGCCCCCATTCTACACATACCCCAGGGGGGTTTCGACCGATCCGGGGTGCCTCCGCCCCGGACGACCCTCCATACCCCCTGGGGGTGTGCTAAGGTTCGGGGCGACGAATACCCCCTCCCCGTATTAAGGAGCGACGAGATGAGCCAGACGACCGAGACGACCTACCGCGTGCAGGGCATGACCTGCGGGCACTGCGAGCTGTCCGTTCGCGAGGAGGTCGAGGAGCTCGAGGGCGTGCAGTCGGCAGTGGCCGATCGCGTCAGCGGGTCGCTGACCGTGCGCGGCAGCGCCGAGCGGGACCAGATCCGGCAGGCCGTGAAGACGGCCGGCTACACCCTGCTGGACTGACGGGAGCCCGAGCGCATCATGAACGTCCCCACCAAGCTCGCGGCCTTCGCCGCCGGCCTCGCCCTGACCTTCGGGGCGGCCGCCGGCGCCGGCGCGCTGCTGGACCCCACCGACAGCCCGGCCGCTGACCGCACCCACGGGACGGCGGCGAAGAGCGGCGGGCACGGTGGGGGCCACGGGACACCGGCCCCGTCCGCGTCGACGCCGGCGACGCTTTCCGGGGGGCTGTCGTCCTCCGAGGACGGCTATACCCTGACCGCCGAGCGCACGACGCTCACGCCGGGTGAGCGCTCGACGTTGCGCCTGCGGGTGGTCGGCCCGGACGGCCGGCCGGTCCGCGCGGGCTACGAGGTCGAGGCCGAACGCGAGCTGCACCTTATCGTCGTGCGCCGCGACGGCACCGGCTTCCAGCACCTGCACCCTCGCCGCGGACCGGACGGCACGTGGAGCACTCCCGTAACCCTGTCGGCCGCCGGCAGCCACCGAGCACTGGCGGACTTCACCATCGACGGCGTCCGCCGCACCCTTGGCGTCGACCTGCAGGCCCCCGGCACCTTCACCCCGACCGCGGTTCCTGTTGCGACGGATCGCGCGCAGACGGACGGGTTCAGGGTGCAGCTGGTGTCCGGGCCGGTGCGGGCGGGCCGCGAGAGCGCACTGCGGTTTCGGGTCGCCCGCGACGGCCGCCCGGTGCAGGCGCTGCAGCCCTACCTCGGTGCACGCGGGCACCTCGTCGCGCTGCGCGACGGCGACCTCGCGTACCTGCACGTCCACCCCGACGAGCACGCGCCCGTCGGCGAGATCCCGTTCATGGCCGAGTTTCCCAGCGCCGGCCGCTACCGCCTGTTCCTGCAGTTCCAGACCGGCGGACAGGTCCACACCGCGCCGATGACCGTGGAGGTCACCCGATGAGCACCCCGACCGACCACCTCGCCGCGCAGCTGGAGCTGCCCGTGCACGGCATGACCTGCGCCTCGTGCGCCAACCGCATCGAACGGCGACTGAACAAGCTCGACGGCGTCGAGGCCACGGTGAACTACGCCACCGAGAAGGCGGCCGTCCGCTACGACCCCGCCACGGTCTCCCCCGACGACCTCGTCGGGGCGGTCGAGGCCGCCGGGTACCACGCCACCCTCCCCGCCACCCCCGGCACGCCTGCGACCCCGGAGGCCGAGGACGACGACGACCCGTCGCGGTCGCTGCGTATCCGGCTGATCGGCTCGGCGCTGCTGTCGGTGCCGCTGCTGTTGATCTCGATGATCCCGGCGCTGCAGTTCGACTACTGGCAGTGGCTCGCGCTGCAGCTGGCGACCCCGGTGGTGTTCTGGGCGGGCTGGCCGTTCCATCGCGTCGCGTGGCTGAACCTCCGCCATGGCACCGCGTCGATGGACACCCTGATCTCGGTCGGCACGCTCGCCGCGTGGGCGTGGAGCGTCGTGGCGCTGTTCTTCCTCGGCGCCGGCGAGCCCGGCATGAAGATGGGCTTCGACCTCGTCCTGGACCGCTCCGTCGCCACGGACCACATCTACCTCGAGGCCGCCGGCGTCGTCACGACGCTGATTCTCGCGGGCCGCTACTTCGAGACCCGCGCCAAGCGCCGCGCCGGCGCCGCGCTGCACGCCCTCCTGGCCCTCGGCGCGAAGGCCGCCACGATCCTCGACCCCGACGGCACCGAACGACTCGTGCCGATCGAGCGGCTGCAGGCCGGCGACCGGTTCGTCGTGCGCCCCGGCGAGCGGATCGCCACGGACGGCACCGTCACCGACGGGCGCTCCGCCGTCGACGAGTCGCTGCTGACCGGCGAGTCCGTTCCGGTCGAGAAGGCCCCCGGCGACGCCGTCGTCGGGGCCAGCATCAACGCGGGTGGCCGCCTGGTCGTGCAGGCCACGCACGTGGGCTCCGACACCGCCCTGGCGCAGATCGCCCGGCTGGTCGAGGACGCCCAGACCGGCAAGGCCCCCGTCCAGCGCCTCGCGGACCGGATCTCCGGGATCTTCGTCCCGATCGTCCTCGTGCTCGCCGTCGCGACGCTCGGGTTCTGGCTCGGCGACGGCTCCAGCGTCGCCTACGCGTTCTCCGCCGCCGTCGCGGTCCTGATCATCGCCTGCCCCTGCGCCCTCGGGCTGGCGACCCCGACCGCCCTGCTCGTCGGGACCGGTCGCGGCGCGCAGCTCGGCCTCCTCATCAAGGGCCCCGAGGTCCTCGAGTCCACCCGTCGCGTCGACACGATCGTGCTCGACAAGACCGGCACCGTCACCACCGGCCAGATGCGTCTCGTCACCGTCGTTTCGGCCGCGGGGGAGGATGCCGAACACGTCCTCCGCCTGGTCGGGGCGCTCGAGGCCGCCTCGGAGCATCCCGTCGCCCGGGCGATCGCCGCCGCGGCCCGTCATGCCTCCGCGGAAGGACTGCCGCCGCTGGAGGGTTTCGAGAACCGCGAGGGACTCGGTGTGCAGGGCATCGTCGACGGACGCGCCGTAGTCGCCGGCCGCCCCACCCTCCTGGAGGAATGGTCGATGCCGCTGAACGACGAGCTTCACCGTCGGCTGGAGGAGCACCAGTCGCACGGCCGGACCGTCATCGCCGCCGGCTGGGACGGCCAGATCCGGGCACTCTTGGTCGTCGCCGACACCCCGAAGGACACCAGTCGCGAAGCGATCTCGGCGCTGAAGGGCCTCGGGCTGCGTCCGGTGCTGCTCACCGGAGACAACGCCGCCACCGCCCATGCCGTGGCACGCGAGGTCGGGATCGACGAGGTCATCGCCGACGTCCTGCCGGCCGAGAAGGCGCAGGTCGTCCGTCGGCTTCAGGGCGAGGGTCGGGTCGTGGCGATGGTCGGCGACGGCGTCAACGACGCCCCTGCGCTGGCGCAGTCCGACCTCGGCCTGGCGATCGGCACCGGTACCGACGTCGCGATCGAGGCGTCGGACCTCACGCTCGTCTCCGGCGACCTGCGCGGTGCCGCCGACGCGATCCGCCTGTCCCGCAGGACGCTACGCACGATCCGCGGCAACCTCTTCTGGGCCTTCGCGTACAACGTCGTCCTGATTCCCGTCGCGATCGCCGGGCTGCTGAACCCTATCCTCGCCGGCGCGGCGATGGCGCTCTCCAGCGTCTTCGTCCTCACCAACTCTCTGCGCCTGCGGTCGTTCCGCGTCCAGCGCACCGCATGACGGGCCAACGCTCGTCCTACGACACGGTGTAAGACTTCGGTAGCGTCAGGACACATGCCGTGTACGTCTCCCATGGAGATGCGTTGCTCGCTGTGACGCGGCGCCCGTTCGCCGATCTGGTGATGGGGGAGGCGACCGCAGCGACGCTCCCGGGGCGCGATCGCCGCTGACCGGCCTGGGACAGACCGCGATCGATCTGACTCCGGGTGTGGTGGTAGACATCTCGGTCGCGCTGGTGGAGGACTGGGAGAAGCCCATGCTGCGCATCAACCTGACGATCGCCGCGGCGACCGTCGGTGCCACAGCGGGCCGTTTGAGCCTCACGCGGCCCCGAGCTGCCCAGGGACTTCTCGCGGCCCACCACGTCGTCGCTGGCGCAGCTGCCGCCCGTCGCATCGACGCGCGCGCCGTGCCGTCGACGGTCGCAGCCTGCACCGGCATCACCGCCGGTGTGGCCGCGGTGGGCGTCCTGCACCGGCAGCCTTCGATCAGGACCGAGCTGCTCGCCGTCGCCACCATCGGCGCTGCTGCGACTTCAGCGCGACGCAGCCAACAACGTCGCCGAGCCGCCCTCGACGCAGCAAGCGAGACCGTTGCCGTCCCCGTGCCAGCAACGCGACTTCGACGTCGCTTCCGACCAGCAGTTCACCGTCGCTGGCCTTTCGCCGTTGTTCACTCCGACGGCGTCCTTCTACGAAACGGACGTCACGTTCCCGGTACCGCTGCTTGACGCCAGAACGTGGTGCCTTGAGATCGCGGGACTCGTCCAGCGGCCGCTCACCTTGCAATTCGACGAGCTCGTGGACGCAGGCGTCGAGGAGTTCGACGCCACCCTTGTCTGTGTGCACAACCCCGTGGGCGGCCCCCGAATCGGGACTGCGCGATGGCTTGGCGTTCCCGCGTCCCGGTTGCTAGAACAGGCCGGCGTTCTCGATGACGCCGATCAGCTGCTCGCCCCCGCCGTAGACGGGTTCACCGCCGGTGTGCCTCTTGCGACGCTGCGCGATCACCGGGCGTTCGTGGTCGTGGGCGTTAACGGCGAGCTCCTGCCCCCCGACCACGGGCATCCCGCCCGCCTTCTGGTTCCTGGCCTCTACGGTTACGACGCCAACACGAAGTGGCTCACCAAGCTCGAGCTCACGCGGTTTCGCGATGTCGCGGACTACTGGACCCGCCGCGGTTGGCCGGCTGATCCTGCCCATGTCCGCCCCGGCGCGCGGATCGACACTCCAAAGCCGAGGGTGTCGGTGCTCTCGGGCCGGGCTACGGTGGCGGGCGTCCCGTGGGCGCCGCCTACCGGAGTGCGCGCGGTCGACCTGTCGATCGACGACGGGCCGTGGCAACCGACGGTCCTGACACGTGCGCTGCATTCCGACGCGTGGCGTCAGTGGCGAATCGATGTTGATCTGGCCCCCGGCGCCCATGCGCTCGCCGCGCGGCCACGGACGTCCGACGATGTCGTTTCGCCTCGTGTCGAGCCGCCGTACCCGAATGGGCGGCGGGTCTGCACCGCATCACGGTCAATGCGGTCAGAGCTCCGGATTTCCAGGTGTGGTCGCTGCGAGAGGTGGTGGCCGTCTCGCGCGAACGCTTGCTCCTTGCTCGCGACGGCGAGCGAGCATGGCGTAGCAGCAGCCCTCGGCATGCACGGCGTGAGGGATCCTGACCGGGGCTCGCGCGGGTCCTGCGCGTTGCACGGCGAGCAGTCGCGCTATTTCTCGAAGATGCCGACGACCCCGTCGAGGCCGAGGCCGTCGATCAACTGGCGGGTCTGCGATGCGAGGTAGGTCATGTCGTGGTGCACGACGAGCCATCCGATGAGGATGAGGACCGTGCCTCCGACGGCGGAGATCGCGGTGTAGTGGTTGCGCAGCAGGCGCGCAGCAGCGGTGACGCGTTGCAGCGCTATCGCGGACCCCATGAACGGCACCGCGAGCCCGAGGCCGTAGGCGAAGAGCAGGAAGGCGCCGCCGCCGACACCGGATTGCGTTGCCGCAGCGGTGAGGATCGCCCCGAGGATCGGCCCGGCGCACGGGGTCCATGCCACGGCGAAGGCCATGCCGGCCACGATCGGACCGCCAGTGCCAGCTTTCCGCAGCAAGGCCGTGGGGCGGATCGTGCGGCCGAGTGACGGAATCCAGGGGGTAAGGATGTAGAGCGCACCCATTGTCATGAGCAGCACACCGGCGATGACGTCGAGGGTGTTCCGACTTCCGCGCAGTGGCGCGCCGATGCCCGTGGCGAAGAGTCCGAGCGCGACGAAGACCAGGATGAAGCTCGCGCAAAACAGTGCTGCGGGGCCGAGGATCGCGCCGGTTCGCTGTTCGGTCCTGGGACGTATGGTCTCCCCGCCGGAGAGCACGGACAGGTACCCGGGGACCAACGGCAGGACGCAGGGGGAGACGAACGACAGCAGTCCGGCCGCGAACGCCGCGAAGACGGTCGGGTTGACGGAGTTCATCGCCCCTCCGAGCCGAGGGCGAAGCCGGTGCGCTTGAGCGCCCCGGCCAGGAACTTGCGGGTGAGCTGGCCGCGTGCGATCGCGCGGATGCGACCTTCGCGGTCCAGGACGAAGGTTTCAGGTAGCGCCCGTACGCCGTAGGCCTGCGCGAAAGGTGTGCCGGGGTCGCGGAGCGACGGGTACGTCAGACCGAATTTCTTGACGAAGCCGACGCTGTCATCGGGAGTGTCGTTGAACGTGATACCCAAGACCGTGCCCGCGCGTCCTCGCACGAGGGCACGGTGCGCTTGCTCGAGGATCGGTGCTTCCTCCGCACACGGCTGGCACCACGACGCCCAAAAGTTCAGCACGACGATCTGTCCGCGAAAGTCGCTGAGCTGGGATCGCTTGGTGGTCGTGAGCCCGGGCAGCGGACGGTCGGAGTCTGGTGCCGGAACGATCTGGCCGCGCTCCACCTTGGTGTCGAGCACGACCTGCGTCCCATCAGGCCCGGTTCGGACCAGTGCGTAGGTGAGAAGCCCGAGCAGCAGCACGGCGATCAGTCCGAGCATCACGGGGATCGCTGATCGGCGCTTCATGCAGGATCCCTCGGTCGGACGAACCGTGCTCCGGCGACGCAGATCACCAGGAGGGCGACGCTGGTCCATTGTGTATTGCTCAACCCGAGCGCGAGGTCCGGGCTGTCGCCGCGGAGGAAGAATTCGAAGAAGCGACCGATCGCGAAGAGCCCGAGAACGAGCCACGCCAGCCGGAGCGGCTCGCGGAAGCGATGGCGCAGCGGCCAGACGACAGCGAGGATCAGGAGCGCGAGAAGGACCTCGTAGAGCCCCCCGCTTTGGTAGGCGAAGCGCGGGTCGGGCGTGAGTGCGTCGGGGTGGGAGTTGCGGACGGCGAGAAAGAAGGTGCTGCGGTCCCCGTAGTGCTCGCCGTTGATGACGTCTCCGATGCGACCGATCGCGATTCCCAGGGGAAGCGCTGCCGCGATCGCGTCGAGGTAGCGGGCGCTGATCTTGGTGCGGTAGACGTAGCCAGCAACCAGCGCGGTGGCAAGGATTAGTCCGCCGTCGAACGTGAATCCTCGGGTACTCAGCAAGGTCGCCGGGTTGATGATCCCGGCGGGGTCGTGCTCGGCGAGGTAGAAGACGCGTGAGCCGACCAGTGCGCCGACGGTCAGCAGCGCACCGAGGGTCGTCACCGGATCGGTCGGGAGGCCGCGTTCACGGAGCCAGTACGACGCGGCCCACCCTCCGACGATGATTCCCAGCGCGATAGTCAGGCCGTGCCACGCGATGGTCAAGGGGCCCAGGTGGATCTCGGGCGGGATTCCGACCGTGATGATGGCCAGCACGGTCTACTCCCGACCTCGAGGGGCACGCGATGCACTTTCGTGCCGTGCGGTCCAGGTATCGGCGCATGCCTGGGAGCAAAAGGCCGGCGATTTTGGGTCGCCCTCGATTCGCACGGCTTGGGTTGCGTCGACGGCGATGTGGCAGATCGGGTCGACGTCGAGGCGCTGTGAGGGGCCGACGTCGGTGACGCGTTGCGCGCGGTAGAGGCTGATCGGCGCGCTGGTCTCCCGTAGGAGGTGCTGGCCGATTCCGATGAAGTCGATCTGGCCGCGGTCGGTGGCTTGACGGGTACTGGAGGTGCAGAGCACCTGGCCGCGCTTCGCGTGGTCGGCCACCCGAGCAGCGGTCAGGGCTGCTGGGCCGGACCAACGTCCGGCGTCGAGCACCGCTGATCCCGTGTCCAGTCCGACGCGCACAGCCGGGTGGCCGTGGCGCGTGAACGCGTCGATGGCGTCGAGGCTGACGGTGACTGCGTCGGTTGCGCGAGCCATGCGCAGCACCACGGCGTCGCTGATCGTGTCGACGTACTCCCCGCCGTGGATCGTGAGGGCCTGGCGCAGATGTCTTGCCAGGTCGTCGGTTTGGACCTTGGTGCCGTGTACGTCTGCGAAGACGAACGTGTGTTGATTCATCGCGTCATCCGGGATGCGCGACCCCGAAGGGCCGGAAGGACTGAGGCAGCGGGTTGACGTGCACGACGCCAAATCGCTGCGGGGGTGCTGCGAAGGGACGCCACAGGGCGCCCCGGGTTTCGGGGCCGACAGCTGTCGACCCCGAAGCGGTCGGATCAGGCGGCGGGAACGCCGCCGGCGGGCGACGGGCTGCCGTACCACTGCTCGCGCCAGGAGTTCATCTGCGCGATCTCCTTCTTCTGCGCGGCGACGATCGCGGTGGCGATCTTCTTGAGCTCCGGGTCGTTGCCCTTTGCCAGCTCGGCGCGGGCCATGCGGATGGCGCCCTGGTGGTGGGGGATCATCTCGTCGATGAACGCCCGGTCAAACGGCTTGGCGTCCTTCAGTGCCCCCATCTTCATCGACATGCCCATGTCGTCCATGGAGAGACCGAGGGTCTTCGCGGCGGCGGTCATCGAGCCATGGCCCATCGACTCGCCGTCCATCGGCATCGCCGCGGGCGTCACATTCAGGCGCTTGGCGATCGCCTTCATCTGCGTGATCTCCGGCGCCTGTCCGGCGATGATCGACTTGCCGAGCTCGCGGATCTGCGACCGCTCGCCCTGGGCGGGGGCGTAGCCGGCCATCTCCACGGCCATCTCGTGGTGGGGGATCATCTGCGACACGAACGCCTTGTCGACGTCCGCCGCGGTCGCGGCGGTGGTGGTGGTCGACTTCGACATGCTGCTCATGTCGTGGCCGCCGTCGGCGGAGGTGCCGGAGTCGTCGGAGCCGCAGCCGGCCACGGCCAGCGCGCCGGTGAGCGCGAGCGCCAGGACGCCCGCTCGGGTGTTGAGGTGCTTCATGGGTGTAGGTCCTACGGTCGGGATCGATGGTGGTGCGCCTGCAAGGGAAGGCGCGGTCAGGACGTGCGGCTTGCGCACGTCCGGATCACCGTCGAAAGACCTCGAGATGTAGGAACAGCGCAACGGGTGGTCCCGCTCGAGCGCGGATGACCGGTGGGTGATGCGTCAGGGCGTCCGCGAGCCGGAGGATCGGCGGGGCCCCGACATGGGTGCGCCGGCGACGCCGGCGACGAACGCCGGCGTAGACCACGGCGATCGCGGTCCCGGCGGCGATGATGCCCAGGCACATCGCTGCGACGTGGTCGGAGTGCATGCCCTCCATCGACATGCCCTCGGGCATGGCGTGGTGGACGGCGATCGAGCCGCCGAGCCCTAGTACCACCAGCGCGATGAGCAGGCGGCGGCGCGAGCGCTGCAGCAGCGCCCGGATGCGCAGAGCGCTCACCGAGCCATCTCTCCAGAGACCACGTCGACACCGTGACACGCCGCGCGCCGCGGCGCGCGGCCGCAGGAGGTCGCGAACGGCATACCCATCAGGGGTAGGGTACCCGCCGAGGCTTCTGCGACGCTGAAGAATGCGCCAGGGAGAGTAGCCTGCACCCGGATCTCGTGCCAGGGGCCGCGGCGTGGCGCTGATCGTCGCTGCCGCCCGTGAGGGCCAACGGCCAGGATCATCCAGCGACTCATCCCTGGATTCCGCCGGTCGTTGCCAGCGCACGGCCGCCAAGCAGCCGCCACATCGCCTCGAATTGCTGTGACGTCCATCGCTCCGCGGTGCCCTGCAGCGGGTTGGACACCGAGATCGTCCCGTCACGGGTGATGCCATGCAGCACCACGGTGTGCTCGTTGTAGTTCACCTTGATCACCTTGCCCTCCGGCGAGGTCCAGCGGCCGTACGGTCCGTCGCCGAGCCCGATCCAGGCAAGCACCGCATGCCCGGTACGCAACCGCTGGTACAGCGCGTCGACGGTCTTGCCCGTCAGGTTCTCCAACGGCACCCTGTTGCGACGCGCCAGCGCAGCGACCGGGCCAGGATAGACACCGAACCCGCCGGCGACACCGCCACCATCGGCCCGGCCGACGTATCCGCGGTCCGGGTTGCCCCATCGCATGCCCGCACCGCTGCCGGTCGGATCAAGCGGCCCCGACCGCGGGAGTTGACGCTGCAGGGTGAGCTGGTCCCGCGTGGTGCCGACGGTACGCATGAGGATCGACAGCGCCGCGGTCTCGCAGTTGTTGCGCAGGCGCTGCTTGAGGATCGGGGCAGCGATCGTCGAGGCCACCGCTCGGCGGGGGACCTGCACCGCACCGCCGCCGAGCGTCGCGGCGCTCACCGCCGAACGGGCGCCCGCGTCCCGATCCAGGTCAAACGTCACTGTCGCTTGCCCAGCACGCACGCGCTCGGCAGCCGGGATGCGGTCAAGGACCGCTGCGCGCAGTGCGGACCGGTCCAGTCGGCCGTCGGCGCTGTAGCGCGCGACAGAGAACGCCCCGAGCTCCCGCCTGCCCGCCAGGACCCGCACGACCGCCGGCTCCTCCGCGGTGGTCGTCGTGACGGCCGTGCTGCGGGCCGGCTCGGCGTCGTTGGGCATCGAGGCCGCCCACGCCAGCACCGCGAGGCACAGCACGACCAGCAGGACGACGCCCGGGATCAGCAGCGGGTGATGTGCGGGCGCCGGACGAGCTGCACGCGGGGGTGGGGACGGCACCCATCAAATCCTACAGACCGTCGGACTTCGCTACGCTCCCCGGTCCAAGCCCTACAAGCTGTCGGAGTTGCAGCCATGAGCACCATGACCAAGAACTGGGATCGACACGTCATCGACGGCGAGGCCGTCGCCCGCTGTCCCGGGTTCCTCTCGCTGCGCGAACGGATCCTCGAGCTCGCGCAGCCCGAAAGCCATCACCGAGCCGTCGACGTCGGCTCGGGCACGGGCCTTTTGGCCCTTCCGCTTGCCGACCAGGTCGAGCACGTCTGGGCGGTCGACCTCTCCGCCGGCATGACCGACTACCTCCGCGCGAAGGCCTCCAGCGCCGGTCTGGAGAATCTCCAAGCCGTTGTGTCCTCCGCCGTCAGCCTGCCGCTCGTCGACGACGCGGTGGACCTCGTCGTCTCCAACTACTGCTTCCACCACCTCAACGACGCCGGCAAGCACCTCGCGATGCTCGAGGCCTGGCGCGTCCTGCGACCCGGCGGCCGCCTCGTCTTCGGCGACATGATGTTCGGCCTGGGCCTCGGTGACGCCCGGGACCGCGAGGTCGTGACGCAGAAGGTCCGCGCGATGCTCCGCAAGGGCGTGCCGGGAGTCGTGCGACTGCTGAAGAACGCCGGACGGGTCGCCAGCGGCCGCTGGGAGCACCCCGCGCGAGCGGAGTGGTGGGCCGACGAGCTCAGGCGCGCCGGATTCGTCGACGTCGGCGTCGAGGTGCTCGACCACGAGGGCGGCCTGGCCTGGGCGAAGAAGCCCACCCGATAGGCCCGCAGCGATCTCCCACGATCCGTAGGACTTGGGGTGCCATACTCGTCCGATGACCGACGGCGCCATTCAGGGCGAGCTGCAAGAGCAGATCATGATCGTCCTGTGGCACAACGGCGAAGGGACCGTCGAGCACGTCCGCGCCGGACTACCGGCCCGGCACCGCAGCGCCTACAGCACGGTGCAGACCGTGCTCAACCGTCTCGTCGATCGTGGTCTCCTCTCGCGGGAGCGGCGCGGCAAGACGTTCATCTACACCGCGAAGGTGACCGAAGGGCAGTACCTGTCGCGCTCCATCGAGCGCACCCTCGCAGGAGCGTCGCTCGAGGCCCGGCAGGCCGCGCTGGCGCAGCTGATCGGCACCATCGACACCGACGAGCTCTCCGCTCTGCAGGAGCAGGCCCGCCAGGCCACCGCCGCACGTGAGGCCCGCAGGCGGTGATCATTCTCCTGGCACTCCTGGTCGTCGTCGCGGTGCTGCTGCCGCACGTCGTGCCGCTGCGACGCGTGGCGCCGGCGACCGCCGCCACGCTCTGGGGCGTCGCGCTGGGCCTGCGGGCGCTGACCAGCGTCTTCGTCGCGCTCTACCTCGTCCTCTTCCTGCCGGCGACCGCGCTCTTTGACGCGATGACCCACTGGTGCTGGCACACGATCATCCCGATCGCCACCACCCACCTCGGCGTGGCCGGCCACCGCGTCGGCGACGCCGTGGCGATCTTCCCGATCTTCCTGCTGGCAGCGTCGGCGATCTCGCTGACCTTCGGGCTCGTCCGCGCCGCCCGGTCGATCCGACGACTGATCACCCGCGACGCCGTCGGACGCGGACCGGCCGACAGCGTGATCGTCGGCGGCCCCGACGTGTTCGTCGCGGCCGCCGGGTTCAGCAATCCGCGACTCGTGGTGTCCGCCGGCGCCCTGACGCAGCTGGACGACGAGGAGCTCGCCGCCGGAATCGATCACGAGCACGGCCACATCCGCAGGCGCCACCGCTTCGTCGTCCTCTACGCCGAGGCGTGCCGCGCATTGGCGCGTTTCATTCCGGGAACGAAGCATGCGGTTTCGCAGCTGCGCTTCCATCTCGAACGTGACGCCGACGCTTGGGCGCTCGCCCGCCAGCACGACCGCTTCGCCCTCGCGAGCGCGATCTGCAAAGCGACGATCTCGCAGAACCCGGCCGTCGCGCCGCTGGGTGGAGGCCGCGACGTCCGCGACCGCGTCGACGAACTGCTCAGCGGCCACCGGACACCCGGAGCGCTGCGCCGCAGCGCCCTGAACACCACCGCAGCACTGGGCGTCGTCCTGCTGCTCGGTCTGACGGCCTCGGTGCCCAGTGTCATCGCCGCCGGCCAGCAGCAGGCAAACGGCGCGCCCGTCCCGCACGCCTGCGACGGCTGACCACCGGGCGGCCGCGCGGAGCGCCTCAGCTGCGGCTCAGGCGATCGCGGCCGCCAAGTCGTTGCAGGCCTGCTCGCACGCCCGGCACGATGCCGCGCAGATGCGGCAGTGTGCGTGCATCTGGGCGTGGCGCTCGCACTCGTCGCCGCAGGCGCGGCAGGCTGCCGCGCACGCCTGCAGGATCGCCACGGAGACGTTCGCGTCGTACGCCGTCTGGCGACCGGCGACCCGCCCGGCCGCCGTGCACACGTCGGCGCAGTCCTGATTGAGCCGGATGCACTTGGCCAACTCGGCGGCCATCTCCTCGCCGAGGCACGCATCGGCGCATGCGGTGCACGTCTGCGCGCACTCCAAGCACGCATCGACGCAGCGAGCGATCGCCGCGCCGTCGACGGCGAAGGCCTGCGGGTGGGTTTCGAGCATCTGCTGGGCGTTGGACATAAGGGCTCCTGTCATGGGGAGGGGTGGAGACGGCGCTCGTCCCGGCGTTCAGACCGGTTCCGCGCCTCGCCGCCGTGCTACCCGGATGGGCTAGCGCCATGAGCCTGAATCGATGGACTGTCGGACTTCCACGCGGTGTCGCAGCGGGGCGGCGAGCTGGCGCAAGGCTCGGTGGATGCGCCCATCCATCGACGACCGAGGGCCGTTTACTCCTACGAATCGTCGGAGGCTGATGCGCGGGGCGTCCTGGGGTGTTATCTTGCGGACGCCGAGTCGCTCGAACGGTTTCGAGCGAACGGGGGACCCAAGTGGTTTTGGGGCTAATCCACGCGTTTGTGGAGGCGCTGTCTTTCTGCGCCAGCCCGTCAGCTAACCCCGTAGGCCATCGAAAGAGAGCGCCTGTGAAGCAGTTCACCCGCGGCATCGTCTTGGCCGCCAGCATCACCCTCGGGGCCCTGCCGGCCAGCGCCATGGCGCAGAGCCCCAGCGGCGGAACGCCGGCTGCACCGCCGGCCGCTACCGCAGCGCCCGCCCCGGCGCCTCCTGCGTCACCGGACCCGGACCTCACGGTCAAGACGGTAAAGCTCACGCGCTCACAGACCAAGAGCGTGCAACGCCGCGTCAAGGTCCGCCCGGACGGCGCGCTCGGAACGGGAACCCGCACCGCCCTGAAGCGGTACCAGCGCACCAAGCAGCTCGTTCCCACCGGCCGCCCGAACCTGCAGACCCTTCATGCGATGGAGCTCAAGTTCGCTGCCGCGATCGAGGCGAAGCTCCGATCTGATGCTGCACCACAGACGGCTGCTCCCGGGCCCGCCGCCGCGCAGGCCGTCCAGGCCGCGATGAGCCAGGCCGGCACCCCGTACGAGTACGGCGGCGACGGCCCCGGCGGCTTTGATTGCTCCGGCCTGACGATGTGGGCCTACGCCCAGGCGGGCGTGACGCTGCCGCACTACAGCTTCGACCAGTTCACCATGGGCGAGCCCGTCGAGCGCGACGCGATCCAGCCGGGAGACCTCGTCTTCTTCGACACCGCCGGCCCCGGGGCCTCCGACGTCGGAATCGCCACGGGCCCGACCACCGTCGTCTCCGCCACCAGCAGCCGCGGTGTCCTCGAGCACGAGACCTTCGACGACTACTGGGGCAGCCACTACGTCGGCGCTCGCCGCCTCGCCCCCGCAGGCTGAGCGACCAGCACCCACCCCACCCGCCGGGGCTCCACAGGGCCCCAGGCGCCGGGGGGATGACGACGTCCACGCAGCCCGTCCGCAGACGGGCAACCGGAACGAATCAGGAGAAGACCGAGATGGCACCGACGACCGGCACGAAGACGACAACCACGGAGTTGTGGCGCATCGGGATCCCCGACGAGTCCTACGCCTTCCGGGCCCCTCGACCCGGGCACCGCGACCTCGGCGAGCTCGAGTTCTGGGAGCGCTCCACCGTCCGCTCCCGCCTGCGCCGCGAGACCGCAGCCGCACGCAAGGTCGGGGTCAAGCAGGGCGCGCGATCAAAGCTCGCGATGGCACTCGTCGGCGTGACGCTCGCCGTTCCCGCCACCGAGGCCGTCACCGCCGGCACCGCGCAGGCCGCACCCGTCACCGACTCCGTCCTCAAACGCGGCGACAGCGGCTCCCGCGTCGCCGCCCTGCAGCGCGCCCTGGGCATCACCGCCGACGGCGAGTTCGGCACCCAGACCCACAAAGCCGTCCGCGCCTTCCAACGCTCAAACGGTCTGGCGATCGACGGCGTCGTCGGAGCGCAGACCGCCGCGAAGCTCGGACTAGGGAGCGCCGCGAAGAAGGCATCGGCGACCACCAAGGCCAGCTCCCGGGCGAGCACCAGTGACGCCGCTGACCCCGGCCTCTCCACGGCGACCGTCCGTGCGATCCAGGGCAAGCTCGGGATCGCTGTCGACGGCGAGTGGGGCCCCCAGACACGCAGCGCCGTTCGCGACTACCAGCGCGAGCACGGGCTGCAGGTCGACGGCGTCCCCGGCCCCGCGACCCTGAGCAGCCTCGGCATCCGCGCCTCGCCCGGCACCCCCGACAACGACAGCGCGCCCAGCGCCGCATCGTCCACCGCGAGCAGCTCCAGCAACGGGGGCGGCGGAGCGATCTCCGCAGCGCGCTCCAAGACCGGCGCGCCGTACTCCTACGGAGCGACCGGGCCGTCCTCCTTCGACTGCTCCGGCCTGGTCCAGTGGGCGTTCAAGCAAGCCGGAGTGTCGCTGCCGCGCACGAGCTTCGCGCAGTACGGCGAAGGCAGCACGGTGTCGAAGGGCAACATCCGCGCCGGCGACCTCGTCTTCTTCAACACCGCCGGACCCGGCGCCTCGGACGTCGGGATCGCCACCGGCCCGACGACCGTGATCTCCGCAACCAGCAGCCGTGGAGTCATGGAGCACCCCATCTTCGACAGCTATTGGGGCTCTCACTTCGTCGGTGCGAAGCGGATTTAGCGCCACGGCACCCCAAGTCCTACAACGTGTCGGGGATGCGGTAGCGTTCGCCTATGCCGATTCGCCACCTCACCGCCCGCTGCACGGCCGCTGCGGCGGGCGTCGCGTTTGCATCTGCATTCCTCGCCCCGACCGCCTCGGGCCAGACCGCGGCGGCGCCCATCACCAGCAGTCTGCAGATTGTCGTCGAGAAGCCCGCGGGCACTCCCGTCCTTCAGGGCGACAGATGGACGGTGCTCGCCGTTACCCCTCAATACGTCGCCGGCACCACCGTCCGGGTGAGCTTCACCGCCGGTGCTCGCCGGGTTACTGAATCAGTACCGCTGCAAGTCGCAGGCGACAGCGCTCGCGGCATCGCGCGCCTTCCGATCCCCGATCGTTTGCGCCGCGCCGCCCGGGTCGTCGTTCGGGCTGAGATTCCCGACGGCCAACCGGTCGCGGCGACGGCCGCCCCGACAACGATCGTCTCGCAGGTTCCGACCACGCTACGCCCAGGGGCCCGCGGACTTGGCACGCGAGTCCTTCAGCAGATGCTGACCCGCAACGCCTACGTCGTCGGCAGGGAAGGCGTCTATGACGCCCGGACGCAACGCGCCGTCCTCGCGCTGCGAAAAGTTTCGGGGCTCCAGGCAAGTACCGCCGCGACCCCCGGAGTGTTCCGCACTCTGCGCGCCGGCAAGGGCCGCATCGCGGTGAAGTTCCCGACGCACGGACGCCATATCGAGGTCGACGTCGACCGGCGCGTGTTGATCGAGGTCGACGGTGGCAAGCCGCTGCGCATCTTCCATACCTCCCCTGGCAAACCCTCGACTCCAACGATCCGTGGGTCGTTCCGGGTCTACCGCAAGGACCCCGGCACCAACGCGCTGGGGATGTTCAAGTCCTCGTACTTCATCCGCGGCTATGCCGTGCACGGCTATCCGTCGGTTCCTGCCGGCTACAGCGCCAGCCACGGATGCCTGCGCGTCCCGATGGCCGACGCAGCATCGATCTACGCGTTCATGACGCTCGGCATGCCCGTCGACACCTACTAAACGACCGCGAGCCGGGAATGCCGCGGGACGGTCCGCGGCATTGCCTGCGGCAGTCAGGCGAGGAGGACCTTGCGCATCATGCCGGCCTCCTGGTGGTAGACGTTGTGGCAGTGAAACGCCCAGGCTCCCGGGTTGTCCGCAACCCAGTCAACGCTCACCGTCCGCATCGGAGGGACGATGATCGTGTCCTTCAACGCCGCGCCCGGACCGGTCCGAAAGGAGTGGCCATGCAGGTGCATCGGGTGGGGCATCATCGTTCGATTTCGCATCACGAAACGTTGAGCACGGCCTCGTCGAAGGGCGATCGCTGGTGCTTTGGAGAAGACCTCGCCACCCATCGCCCATCGGTAGGGAGCGGCCATCGTCAGGTCGACGTTGGTGACCTGCGGATCGGCCCCAGGGAGCTCGCCGGCCTCCCCGGCGTCTCGCAGATCGCGGTAGTCCAGGATACGGCGCGGCATGGAGTACCCACCGGCGAGATCAGGGGCTCTCGGGCCTGTGCCGGTCGGTCGCAGCACGGCGAGCGCGCGCCCCGGCTTTCCCAGCGGTATCGCCAGGATCCGACGGGGAGTGCTGCTGTCGGTGGTGTCGACCAGGACGTCGTAGCGCTCTCCCATGCCGAGCACCAGAGCGTCGGTCGTGACGTGGTCGACCTGCTGACCGTCACTGTGGGTGACGGTCAACGTCTGTCCTTCCACGAAGAAGCAAAAGGTCGTGTCCGCGGCCGCGTTGATGATCCGAAGACGTGTGCGTTGCCCTTTCCTCGTGGGCACCTGGTGCGGGTTTTCGGGCGACCGGCCGTTGATCAGGAAGAGCGGATACGTCACGTCGCCAACGTCGACGCGTTTGGCCTCCATCTGGTTGGCCAGGCCAGCAAGACTGCCGACCGAAGCGGCTCCTCCCGCAAGACCTGTATGCGTGCCCCGCGTATCCGAGGCGCCGGATGCAGAGCCGCTGCCCATCTGCATCGCCATCCCCGCCTCCTGGAGGGCTTTGAGCTGCTGATCGGGAGAACCGGTGACGCCGTCGAGCCAGTCGTCCAGGACCAGGACCGCCTCTTCGTCGTAGGACAGCTCCTCTCGGCGCGCGTCGACGATGAGCGCGCCATAGAGGCCGCGGTCCAACTGGGTGCCGACGTGGGTGTGAAAGAAGTAGGTCCCGGCGTCCGGCGGTGTGAACTCGTAGAGATGCGATTCGCCAGGCGCGATCGGATCCTGCGTGAAGCCGGGCACCCCATCCGCATCGTTTTGCAGACGGATGCCGTGCCAGTGGACCGACGTAGCCTGCGGAAGATCGTTGTCCACGCGGATCCGTACCGGCCGACCTTGGGTCAGGCGCACCTCCGGGCCCGGCAGCCTGTCGTTGAACGTCCAAGTCGCCGCTCGACGCGACCCAAACTCGACCGTCGTGGTCTTCGGTCGGAGAATGACGTCGGCCCGCGGCCGCGCCGCCGAAGGCTCCGACAACAAATCCGCAATCGCATAACCGCCGAGCGACAAGCCGCCCACGGCCCCAATACCAGCAGCCAGCGCCTGCCGTCGACTCAACATCGAACCCCGTTCGTCATTGGTCGCGCGATCAGTGAGACGAGCCATAACTCCTACAGCATGTAGACCGTTGCCGAACGGCGCGTAAAGCGACCGGAAGCACAGGCGAAAGGAGCGGAGTGCGGATCGTCGACCGAAGAGGGACCAATCGCGGATCCGTCGTCGACGTTGCGCCAACTCCGACAGAGTGTAAGAGAGATGCTACGGTCATCTCGCGCGTCGGGGAAGGGACACCGGGGGGCGCGAGCCCCATCGGGAGTCTTCGGCGCGCTTGCAAGGGATAGGTAAGCGAAGCCCGCGCAGGCTCGTGCCGGCGACTCCGTGGCACAGGTGACGGAACCCTGAGTCGCCGCTTCCGCGGGATTCCTACGGCTCCACGAGAAGCGCGGGCTTCGCCTACCGCCACAACGCGACGAACCAAGAGAATGACCGACCTCACCTCACCGTCCGCACGCGCGCGGCGCCTGCTCAACGCCATAGCGGTCGTCGCTGTCGTCGACTTCGCGTTGCTGATTCCGCTGGCTCTTGGCTTCCTCGGCCTTGTCGAGACCAAGTCGTTCGTATCCGCCCTGGGCATGGTGCACGGGGTGGGCTTCCTGGCCTTGCTCGCCATGACCGGCCAGGGCGCCCGTCGGAAATGGTGGGGGTGGTGGTTCCCGGCCATCACGGTCATTACCGGGGGAGCGATCGGGTCGCTCGTGGGGGATGCCCTCGTACGTCGTGGCCTCAGGCACGACCTCGACGTGCCGCCGTTGGCGAACGAGATCGGCCGCCGATGACCACCACGATCCGTCAGCGCAGGCGCCCAGCGGGTCTTCGACTCGTCCTCGTTCTGTTCATCGCCGTTTTGGTCACGGTCGTGACCACCTTCGTCGTACTGGGCATCCGATCGGACCGTTTGAACGATCGCGAAACGTCGACCGCTCGGACTCTCCCGCGGGCCGCGCCAGCGCCGTGAGCGGCGAGCTAAGGCATCTGCATTCCCGGGGCCATGGTGCCGCCAGAACCGTCGGATTGAGTGCTGTTGAGGCTTTTCAACGACGTGCCTAGGAGCACCGCCACGAACAGGACGATGATGATGATCACCAGCAGGCGATTGCGTGCGTGAGGAGCCACGTTCAGGTTCCTAGAGGTAGCCCATGGGATCGCGGGGGGTGCCATTCACCCGCGTCTCGAAATGCAGGTGTGGTCCGGTGCTGATCCCGGTGTTGCCGGCCGCCGCGATGACTTCGCCCTGATCGACGCGTTGCCCGGGGCGCACGTTCAGCCGCGAGTTGTGGGCGTAACAGGTCGAAAGGCTCCCGGCGTGACTGATGCAGACGTAATTCCCGTACGCCCCGACGACCGCCGCGATCGTGACGGTCCCCGCGAGCGCAGCCCGCACCGGTGTGCCGGTCGGGACCGCGATATCGATCCCAGCATGCAGGCGTCCCCAGCGCGGTCCGAATGGAGACGTCAGCTGACCATTGACCGGCCAGATCAACGCCCCTGTGCCTCGCTTCACCGGCCCCGCTGCCGAGGACGCCTCCGGCGTGTCCGGTTGGGCACGCGCAGCAGCCCGCATGAGCGTAGTTCGGACGCGCGCCTGCTGCCGCTGCATCGCCTCCAAATCGCCCCGAAGCTCCCGGCTGCGGAGGCGAACACCTCGAAGGATCCGCGCACGTTGGTTGCGAACGGAAACGACACCTGCGCGGAAGCGTTCCACCCGAACTCTGACGGCGGCGATCTCATCTCGTCGGGTGCGGATCCGCTGGGTGCTTGCACGTCTTTGGGCTTCGGTGCGAGCCAGGGTGCGCTCAGCTTGCGCAGCCTCACTGCGCGCCGTCGAGACTGCCCCCATGACGCGCGCGTCTTGGCGGTGGATCGTTGCCAAGAACTCGGCGCGCTCGACCAGATCGGTGAATCCGTTGCTGTTGAGGACGACACCGACCAGGTCGGGCTTGTCGGCTTGGTAGAGCTCCACAAGACGCGCAGCGAGGACGCGCCGCGACGTCCTTAGACGCGCACGCAGCCGTACCAGCCTGCGGCGCTGGCCCCTCAGCGCGGTCTGGGCGCGCTGAAGAGCGCCCTCACTCGTCCCGAGGTCTTCCTCGGCGTCTCGCTGACGCGTCCGTAGGACTCCCACTCGGCCCTCGAGCTCACGGACCCGGGCCGAATACCGTGCGACGTCGGTGGTCAACACCCGCGCACGGCCCTGCTGGCGCGTGAGGCGCTCACGCGTCGCACCGATCCTCCCGGCTAGCGATTGCTGAGCGGCGTCGGAGAACGAGGTCGACACAAGCGGTACGGAAAGCAGCGCCACCAACACGACGACGAGGCGTCGGACAAGAGGATGCTGAGAAGGCGGCAACGAGGACTCGATCTTTCGGATCCGAGGGGCAGAGGTGCTGGTAGCCCCTAATGCGGAAGGCGGCGAAGTAAGTGTGCAGCAAGCTCCGACGCCCTGTCGGACCAGGAGCTATTATCGCCCGATGGACCGCTCGACTGGCTCGCCCGCGTTGCCCCGTGATCTGGCATTGCAACTGGGCTCGTGGCCCAGGCGACGATGGGCGGCAACTTTGCTTGCAGGGGGCGCAGCCGCCCTGGTCATCGGCATACCGACGGGTGTCGTCCCCTCGTCGCTCTATCACCGGATGACACCGGTTACGTGGTGGGATTACCCCATCTGGGTGGTCACCGCGACCCTGATGGGGCTGACCGCGGCGACCTACGTCGGTATCCGTGGTCGCGAGTCAAGCGCCCCCGCGAAAGGAGGGGCCGGCGGCTCACTGCTCGCCTTCTTCGCGATCGGCTGCCCAATCTGCAACAAGCTGGTCGTCGCCCTATTCGGCGTCACGGGGACCTTGAACTACTTCGGACCCCTGCAGCCAGTGCTCGGCGTCCTCAGTGTCGCGCTTCTCACCTTGGGACTGGCGATCCGCCTCCGCGGCGAAGTCTCCTGCCCAGTCTCGCCGCGGTAGGTGACTACCGGGCAATGCGAGATCCCTCCGCGCATGCCCACGGAGTGAGCGGCCGGCGGCTGGAAGACCCGCGAACGATCACACCGGCGGTACGCTCGTCGGCCGCAAGCTGGTCGGTAGCCGGCACGTCGTGGTGACCGGCTTTTCACGGTTCTGCACCAGGGAGCGTGCTGCTCGCCGAGCTCGCGATTGCGTCACGGGGGAGGTGATCCAGATCGGCGCCCGCGCCACGAAGAAGTTCGCCGCGGCACGGGCCTTAAGGCGCGAGTTCACCCGGAGTTCGCCGGTTCCAAGCCAGCGTAACGGAACCGGATGTGGTGCTTGGGTCCTCAGCTTTGGGGTAAACCTCCTACGCGGTGTCGGACAACGACACCAAGATACGACCCCAACCCGAGATGAATCCTATGAGGCCGCAGCGTTTCGTGCCCTTGGCCGTTTTGGCCATCGCAGCTCTTATTTTCCCGGCGGTCCCTATCGGACTCGAGGGCGGTCCGACGCCGGCCCAGGCAAGCTCGAGCTCCTCGCGGGCGGTCCGACCGCGGACGCCGGTAACCCCGAGCGTCATGACCCTGAACGGTTCGTTGCGCGGCAACACACGGACCTTCGAGCTGACGGCCGCCCAGTTCCGCCAGCGGATCGCGGGCTTCCCGATCAAGAACGTCCAGGTGTGGGGCTATAACGGATCCACTCCCGGGCCGACGCTCGTCGCTCGCGAGGGGGAGCGCATCCGAGTGGTGGTGCGCAACGACTTGCCCGAGCCCACGACCGTCCACTTTCACGGTGCCGGCGCGCCGAACAGCGACGATGGCGTCGCCGGCATCAGCCAGCCGAACCCGATCGCGATCGGCAAGAGCCACACGTATGAGTTCGCGCTGCGCCGCGCTGGCACGTTCGCTTATCACTCTCACACCAAGTCCGCCGTTCAGGAGCTGCGTGGCCTGGACGGCTTTCTCATCGTGCAGCCGCGCACCGTGCCTGCAGCGCAGCGGGTCGATCGCGACTACGCGATGGTCCTGCAGCAGTTCGCGCCGCCCGGCGAGGGGGAGCTGGTTGCGCCATTTCCGCCCGGGACCGGCGATTTTCCGTTCTCCACCATCAATGGCAAGACCGGCGACGCGTCGGGCCACGCCCTGACCGTGCGGCTGGGCGAGAAGGTCCGCATTCGGCTGTACAACGCCTCCAACCTCTCCCACTCCATGCACCTGCACGGCATGCCATTCGAGGAGACCGCGAAGAACGGTTACGCCATACCGCGTGCCGCGCGGTCGCCGGAAACGGTCGTGAACCTCGCGCCGGGCGAGTTCATCGATATTGAGTTTCGTGTGACCAGGCCGGGCAATTGGATCTTCCATTGCCACGTGCCCCACCACACCTCAAACAAGATGATGGACGGCTATCACGGCGCTCCAGTCGGCATGACGCGCATCTTCCATACGAAGGGGTACCGCCCGGTCCCGTCCGAGTACTTCGGGTACCGCGGCTGACGGGGCGCGAACCGAACGAGCACGTCGCGGGGCTAGAACTCGCGGCGGCGGCTCAACTGCGGCGGTGTCTGTCCGCGCCGACGGTCCCGGTCAGGCAGTCGCAGGCATCGAGTGCGGCCAAGCTCCCTAGCGGGCGAGTTCCTTTGCCCCCGTCACTTGCGACGAGCGCCGATCTGATGCGTTCAGCGGAGCATCGTCGCGTGATCGACTAGGGACAGCAACGGCTCGGCGGCAAGTCCGAAGACGAGGACGGCACTGGCAGCTGCAGTCGCTGCCCGATTGACTGCGCGTATTCCGTGTCGTCGGCCGCTGCGATCGGTGTCGTCTCGGCCGACGGTCGGCTCACTTGACTCAAGTATCGCCGGGGTGAGGAGGCGGAGGTAGTAGAACAGCGAGATCACGGTGTTGACGACAGCGATCACGGCCAGCCACGTCTGGTCGGCGTCGATCGATGCGGTGAAGAGCTCGAGTTTGCCGACGAAGCCGGTCAGCGGCGGGATCCCGACGAGCGACAGCAGTCCGAGGCCGAGCGCTGTGGCCTGCCGGGGGTGGCGCCGTCCGAGGCCGGCGAACGCGGAGATGGCGACGGAGCCCTGTTCGCGCTGGACCGCGATGACGACGGCGAACACCGCGAGGTTGGTGGCCGCGTACGCGATCGCGTAGTAGATGAGCGCCGGGAGCGCCTGCTCGGATCGGTCCAGGGCGGCCACCGCCATCAGCATGTAGCCGGACTGGGCGATCGACGAGTAGGCCAGCAGGCGCACCGCGTTGTCCTGCCGCAGGGCCGCAAGGTTCCCGAGGGTCATCGTCGCCGCAGCCACGATGGCGATCACGGTGCTCCAGCCGATCAGGTCGGCTGGGAGCGCCAGCGTGAGGACGCGGGCAAGCGCGATCAGGCCCGCGAGCTTCGGAAGGACCGAGAGGTATGCCGCGACGGCGAGTGGGGCACCGTCGTAGGCGTCCGGGGTCCAGAAGTGAAACGGTACCGCTGCGGCCTTGTAGAAGAGTCCGACGAGCACCATGGCGGTCGAGGCGACGACGATTCCGGCCGGAGCGCTGGAGAGCGCGACCCCGATCTCCCGCAGCGACGTGGTGCCGGCCTGCCCGAACCACCAGCTCAGGCCGTAGGCCATGATCGCGCCGCTGACGGTGCCGAAGATGTAGTACTTGATCGATGCTTCGTTGGCGCGCTTTGAGCCGCGGAGGTACCCGGTCAGGATGAATGTGGCTAGGCCGAGCGCGCCGATCGCGATGGCGATCAGGGCGGCGTCCGCCGCGCTTGCCAGGACGACGCAACTGAGCGACGCGAAGGTCAGGACGGCGTAGAACTCTCCCTCGCGGTCGGTTCCGCGGACCGCCGGTGCAGCGAGGATGCAGCAGATCGCGCCGCCGATCCCGACGACACCTGTCAGCGCGAGCGATGGGCCGTCGACCTGCACCGTGGCGCTCATCGTCGAGCGGAACCCCCGGTCCAGCCAGACCCCGGCTGCGAGTGCGGCGCAGGTCAGGTGCGCGACGGTGACCCAGGTTGCGACCGCTCGTTGGTGCGCACGCGGAAGGAACGTGGCGAGCGCGACTGCGACGATCGCGGCCACCGCCAGCGTGCCGATCGGGGCCAGCCACGCGAGTTCGCGCAGCATGGTGTCCTCGGCCGTCTTGGCCTGCTGGAGGGTGCCGCCGTTGCCCATCACAGGAGCCAGGAGGCGGAATGGATCGCGTCGAGCGCGAGCCGTGGGTAGATGCCGAGCACAACGGTCAGCAGCAGCAGTGGCGCCAGGGTCGCGCGCTCTCGGCGGGTGAGGTCCGCCAGGTCGTGCAGGCGTTCGGGGGTGCGGCCCATGAACGCACGTTGCAGCGCCAGGAGGAACAGGCCCGCGGTGATGACGATTCCCGAGACCGCGAGAGCACCGACGACGGGGAAGGCGTCGAACGCGCCGAGGAACAGTTGCAGCTCGGCTGGGAACTGCGCGAGCCCGGGCAGCCCGAGCGAGGCGAAGAACATGATCGAGACGACGGCGCCGAGGACCGGGAGCGGGCGAAACAGCCCGCCGAGTCGGCGGAGGTCTCGTGTCCCGGTCTTCTCGGCGATCATCCCCGCGAGCAGGAAGAGGCCGCTGGTGACGATGCCGTGGGCGATCATCTGGAGCACGGCGCCGTCGATCGCGAGTTCCCGGCCGCGATCGCTGATTCCGGTGGCGGCTGCGGCGGCAATGCCGATGACGATGTAGCCCATGTGGTTGATCGACGTGTACGCGACCAGGCGCTTGAGGTCGGTTTGGGCCAGCGCGACGAGACTGCCGTAGAGCGCTGAGACGAGGCCGAGCAGCGCGACGGGCAGCGCGAAGTGCTGGAACGCCTCGGGCATCATCTGGAGGTTGACCCTGATCAAGCCGTAGGTGCCGAGTTTCAGGAGCACGCCGGCGAGCAGCACGCTGCCCGAGGTCGGCGCCTCGACGTGGGCCGCGGGAAGCCAGGTGTGAAACGGCACGATCGGTGTCTTGATCGCAAAACCCGCGAAGAACGCCACGAACGCGAGCGACGCCCCGAGCCCGGTGCCCGCGATCGGCTGCTCGTCGGCGAGACGGATCATGTCGAAGGTCCCGTGGTCTGATGCGAGGACCATGGCGATGATGCCCAGGAGCACCGGAAGCGACCCGATCAGGGTGTAGAGGAAGAACTTCAGCGCGGCGTAGCGGCGGCGTTCTCCTCCCCAGAGGGCGATCAGGAAGTACATCGCCACGAGCGTCACGTCGAAGGCGATGTAGAAGAGGAAGAAATCCTCGGCCAGGAAGTACGCGAGGCATGAGGCCTCCAGCAGCAGCAGCAGTCCGGCCGCAGCACGGGACATCGGTGCCGGTCCGAGGCCGTGGATGATCGCCACGAGGAACAACACGACGGTCAGCGCGACCAGAGCGAGGGACATCCCGTCGACGCCGAGGCGCCAGGCGACGCCGAGGCTAGGGATCCACGTGGCCTGTTCGACCAGCTGCATCCCGTCGGCAGGATCGAACCGGATCCAGGTCGCGATCACGCAGACGCCGGCGAGTGCTGTCGCGCCGAGCGCGACGAGCAGCGGCGCCCGGCCCGGCCGCGCGGGCAGCAGCGGCGTCAGCGCTGCGCCCAGGAACGGGAGGACGATGGTGAGAGTAAGCCAGGGCATCAGAGCAGCGCGGTCAGGACGAGGAGGACGACGAGCGCGAACACGCCGAGCGTCGCGTCGCGCAGGTATTCGTGGAGGTGGCCGGACTGCAGTCGCCGGGACGCATCGCCGGCGTGACCGATCTGGCCTGCGAGGCCGTCCACCAGCGCATCGACGCCGCGCTGCTCGATCGCGTCGGACAATCGCCCGGCAGCGAGGCCTCCCCGACCTGCCCGGTCGACGGCTGCGTCGACGCCGCGCCGTTCGGCGATCTCCAGGAGCCGCGACAGTCGCACGATCAACCGTGCCGCACCGTCGACGCCCACATCGAGGACAACGCGCTCGGCACGGGCGATGCCGCGACCGATCACCCGCGCACCCCACGCCGAGCGAGCGACGATTCGGTCTGACGCCGCAGTCGTCGCTCGCACCGCGAAGGCGGTACGCGGACCCGTCCGCGAGGCGCCCGGGAGCCCGTGCCGCGATCGCGACGCGACCGCGGCGGACGCAGCATGCGGCCGCCGGGACCGCCGGCCGACCAGGACGGCGACGCCGCCGAGCGTCACGGCCACGAGCGAGGCCAGCAATGACGACGGCGAAGTGGGCAGCGGTCCGGAGTTCAGCAGCCGCTCGACAGGCCCGCCCAGAGCACCGAACGTGATCGTCGCCAGCGCCGCCGCTGCGAGCGCGGTCAGCATCGGGCCACGACCGCGCGTCGCGACGGGCTGCTGCTGCACTGCCGGGGCCCAGAGGACGAGGGCTGCTCGGAGGACGTACGCGCTTGCGCCTGCGGCGGCCAGCAGCGCGAGCACGAACCAGGCGTCGCGGATCTCGCTGGCGGCGACGATGTGATCCTTGCTCCAGAAGACCGCCAGCGGCGGCACGGCGGCGATGCTCGCCCCGCAAACGGTGAACAGGCCAAACGTCCAGGGGTCGTCGCGACCCGCACCGCGAAGGTCCCGAAGATCCGTGCTGCCGCGTGCGTGCTGAAAGATTCCGGCGGCGAGGAAGAGCCCGCTCTTGCCGACTGCGTGGGCGACGAGGTGGAAGATCGCGACGGCCGGTCCACCGGCCGCGAGACCCAGCAGCATCAGCCCGAGGTGGCTGGACGTCGATCCGGCGAGGACCCGTTTGAGGTCCCGCTCGGTCAGCGCGATCAACGCGCCGACCACCGCGGTGGTCGCGCCGAGGTAGCCGATCACGACGAGCGGCCAGCCGTGAAGCAGCGGGGCGGAGCGCACGAGCAGATAGACCCCTGCGGCGACCATCGTGGCGGAGTGCAGCAGCGCACTGACGGGCGTCGGACCGGCCATCGCACCACCCAGCCACCCCTGCAACGGGACCTGGGCGCTCTTGCCCGCCGCGGCGACGATCAGTCCGAGTGCTACGACCGTGCCGAGCGCCCCGGACGGCCGGTCGCCCGTGAATGCGAGCGACCCCGTCGCTGTGAGCAACGCCAGCACCGCGAGGTACAGGCCGGCGTCGGCCGAGCGGGTGGTGAGAAATGCCCGCACGGCGCCCGCGTCGCCCGCATCGGTCCGCGGAAACGCGATCAACCGGGCGCTCGCCGCACCAACGAGCTCCCAGCCGATCAGGAGCGACAGATAGCCGTCGGCGAGCACCAGTCCTTGCATGGCGGCGAGGAAGGCGAGCAGGCCCGCCAGCGCCGAACCCCGCCTGGCGTCGCTCGTGAAGTACCCGGCCGCGTAGAGAAGGACCATGATTCCGACGCCCGCGACGGTCGCGCTCATCGCGGCGGACAGCGCGTCGAGTCGCAGCCCGACACGAAGGCCGGCAGCAGGAAGCCACGTCAACCCGGTCCTGCTCCGCTCGCCGTCGGCGGCCGCCACGAGCAAGGCCCCCGCGGGGATCGCCGAGAGCGCGGCGACGAGCACCGCAACGGCGCCGGGGCGCGGCGCGACGCGCACCACGAGCGCACCGACGGCAGGCACGAGCGCGGCGAGGACAAGCACCACGGACATCAGCCCTCAAGCTCGTCGAGGTCGTCAATTTCGGCGGTCCGCGAGGTACGAAAGGCGCTGATCACCAGGCCAAACCCGATCGCGGCCTCCACCGCCATCAACGTCATCAGCACGAGCACGAAGAACGCCCCGCTCGTCGCCGCCGGAAAGGAGAACCGTAGGAACGCGACGACGTTGAGCATCGCCGCGCCGAGCATCAGCTCGACGCCCATCATCACCATGATCGCGTTGGTCTGCCCCAGCGCGCCATACAGACCGATGGCAAACAGCACCGCAGCGAAGCCGAGCACGATCGGCAGGGTGATCATCGGTCCTCAGCTCCCGGTGACGGCAAACCGAAACGTCCGCCGCGCTTGGCCAGCAGGACCCCGCCGACCATCGTAAAAAGGATCGTCGTCGCCGCGAAGAGGAACGTGAGCATCGAGCGGCCCATGACCTCGAAGCCGATCGCGCGTACGTCGGGCGCTGAGGTGCCGACCACCCGCGCCGGCCAATCGGTGAGCACTGCGACGACAGCCAGACCGATCCCGACACAGACCGCCACCGCGATCGAGCGACGCTTGTCGTGGGTCATATCCATCCCCATCAGGCCGCCAGGGTCGGGCATGAACATCACCATGAAGAAGGTCATCGTGACCATCTCACCGCTCATCATCAGCAGCAACAGCACCCCAAGAAACTCGCTGGCGAGCGCGAGGAAGACAAAGCCCTCGAGCGCGAGCGACGCCAGCAGCAGCAGACCGGCGCGAGCCATCGAGCTTGTTCGGAAGACCTGCAGGCCCGTCCAGAGCATCAACAGCGCCGCGGGCCAGAAGACCAGGGCAGTCGTCACCGGGCTCATCGGTAGAACACCAGCGTCACGAGCCCCGCCCAGGCGATCGCCAACAACGCGAGGGGATTGGCGACCTTCCACGCGAACGGCAACAGACGGTCGATCTGCACCCGCGGGACCCGGCCACCGACCCACAGCGCAAGCGCGGCCACGATCGCGGTCTTCAGGGTCATCCAGACGGCGGGCGGCAACACCGGACCGTGCCAGCCCGCTCCGAACAACACGACGGTCATCGCCGACATCGCAACCACGAGGATGCGCTGGGCCAGACGGATCAGCGCGGCGTCAAGCCCCGTGTACTCGCCAAACGCGCCGCCGCCAAGCTCCGAGGGGGCGTGAGGAAGGTCGAACGGTGGCAAGAAGCAGACCGCCGACGCGGCCGGCAGCCACAGCGCCAGCGCGAGTGGCTGAACGATCGCGGTGGGCACGGCATGCTGCGCGTCGACGATGACGCTCAGCCGCAGCGATCCGGCCGGTGCGGCCACCGCGGTGACGACCATCGCGATCGGCATCGCGTAGGCGAGCATCAGCGCGATCCAGCGAAACCCCGCGACCACCGCGAGAGGGCGTCCTGCACCCCATCCGGCCATGAAGATGGCGGGCGTCACATACGCCAAGGCTGCCGGGACCGCGATCGCACCGGTCGACAGGTCGATCCCGCGAAACCCCGGCGCCCACGGCACGAACGCCAGGGTGAGTACCGCGGCAAGCACCAGCAGCGCGGGCGCAGTGTGGAACAGCACGGCATCACGCTGGTCCGGGCGACTGAGCGGCTCGCGGAGCCCGTCGACCCCCGAGCGAACCAACACCCACGGCCGCACCTGTCCCGTGGCGATCGCCTGTTGCAACAGCGCCACACCCCACGCGCCGACGAGCGCGACAGAAAGGATCGCCAAGGGGGTCCAGTCACTCATGAGCGTCGATATTCCACGGCGAGAGGTCCAGCGAGACGGCGGCCATGAGCGCCGAGGACCACTCGCACCCGATCATCAGATCCGCCGCAGCGCGCCGGGCCGCATCGGCGCCCGCCGCGCTCAGCCTCCATCGGTCCCCGATCCGCTGCGCCGACAGCGGCCCTCGAGGACCCTCGACGGCGGGTGCGGCAACGGCGTGACAGGTGCTAGCGGACCTGTCGGCCAGCCGTCGACACAGGTCGACCGCGGCGAGAGCCTCGGCGACGCGCAGCCCCGCCCGCGCCCAGGCATCTCCGCCAGCAGCCGTCAACGGTGAGAACCCCATAGCCACATAGGCGGGGTCGGTGCCGCGGGCGTCGTCAGGTATGCCTGCGGCACGAGCGATCGGGCCGCGCAGCCCGCGCGCGGCGACCGTGTCGGCATCGAGCCGGGCCCGGCCTTCCAACCGCCGGCGGATCGTCCGCCGCTTCAGCAGCGACCCGAGGTGCGCGACCTGCTCCTGCGCCGTAGGACTATCACGGCGTAGCGCAACGACGGTGTGACCGGCAGCGGTCGCTAGGCGCTGGTCGTTCAATAGTCGACCCAACGCCCGAAGCCAAGCGACGTGGCTGAGGGCACGTTCATGCTCGACGGCCCGCAGATCGGTTGGACGGTCCAGCGCACGGTTCAGCGTTGCCCGCCATGCAGCTGGGGCGAGCAGGTCGGGCGCCGTCGGCGCGCCCGTGTCGGCGGCCACACGCAGCAGCGCCATGACCGTGGCGTTGCGCACGACGTCCCCGTCGAGGGTGACCGACAGCTGCAGCCCGCCGGGCAGAGCGGTTCCAAAGGGGCCATGGACGACCTTGAGGTCTTCCATGATCAATCCGTCGGCGGAGGGGTTACCGACGATCGCCATCATGTCGTGGTCCCCATCGTCACCCCCTTCCGAACAATCGTCAGGTTCGGGATCGTCGACCGAGACGGTGCCGGTCGGTGCTGCCGACCGTTGCACCGCAGTTTCGTCCGGGAGACGTCCGAGCAGTGCGTCAGCGGCCGCGCCCAAAGAGGACTCGGGCACGAGCGCGTCCCGGAGCCGCTCGGGTGGCCCGTGGTCCGCGCGAAGCCCGAGCTCTGCCGGGTCCGGCCCCCAGAGCGCCCAAGACTGCTCGTCGGGAAGCACGAGAGCAGGTGCGGTCACGACCACTCAAGCGCTCCTTCGCGCCAGGCGTAGGCGATACCGAGGCCCAGCACCGAGAGGAAAAACCCGATCTCAACGAACGCGAAAAGCCCGAGCTCCCGGAAAACGACGGCCCACGGGTACATGTACGCCATCTCCATGTCAAACGCCAGGAAGAGCAGCGCCACCAGGTAGTACCGGACGTGGAAGCGGGTCCACGACGGCGTTTCGTCTTCGTGGCGGATCCGCACCGGCCGCCGTGCGCGCGCTAGCGCGTACGCAATTGCCAGCGAACCAGCCACCAGTGCCATGAGCACGAAAAGCAGCGTCAGCGGTGCCATGGTCAAAGGGAAGTGGGGGCGCGTGCCGAGAAGTGTTGGCTCATTGCGGCTCCCCTTGCGAGCGAGGGGCGGTGCATACAACCGCATGCGGCGTCGAAGCTGAGGGAAGCCGTAGGGCCTACTAGTACCCCCCAGGGGTAGACCGTAACGGCCAATCGCGCCAGGGCCGATAGGAGGGGTTCGCGATTCGGAAGTGCCACGCTGTCGTGCATGCCTACCACTGACCGCGGCGCACCTGCACGGTGCGCAGGAGTGACAGAATCCTGGGATGCCGCATCCGTCTGAGTACCGCTCCGTCTCCGCCCGGCTAGAGCGGGAGGAGAGTGACCGGATCGCGGAGGCAATGTCGGCGTTCACCGCCCCAGCCGCGCGCGACTGCTCTACGCCCCGATCTCGGGCGAGTCGACGGTCGAGGAGCTCGCTGCCGCGGCGGAGGTCTCTTCGACGGTCGCGTCGCAGCAACTTCGGGTGCTGCGACAGCTCGGCGCGGTCGCGGTGCTTCGCGTCGGACGCCACGCGTTTTTACCCGGCTGCGCGATCACCACATGGCCGACCCGCTCACCGCGGTCCGCAACCGCGCCGAACAACCGCTACTCCCAGGGAACCATCGCCCACGCGGCGAAGGAAGGCACGGCGGCATGAGTCACCTGCCGACCTGCACCGACGACTACGTCGACCACCTCGACTTCGACATCGAAGCGGTCGAGCATCACGGCCACGTCGATGACCACGGGCACAGCCACGGCCTCGTCGACCGGTTGATCACGCAGTCCCGTGACGGCCTCCGGACCGTCGCGATCAGCCTCGGTGTCCCGCTGGTCACCGCTTTGGCGCAGTCGCGATCTTCGCGCTGACCAACAGCCTCGCGCTCCTGGCCCACGTCATCCACAACGCCGGCGACGCCCTGACCGCCACCCCTCTGGCGATCGCGTTCCTCCTCCGCTCTCGGGTTGCCGAGAAGCGCGCGGGCTACTTCGTCGTCGCCGCACTCTTCATCAGTGCTCCGGTGGACGCCGGAGAGTCGATTCACCGCCTGATCGACCCGCAGGACCTCACGCACCTCTGGGCCCCTCGCAGCCGCCGGCGAGATCGGGTTCATCGGCAACGAGATCGCCGCCCAGATCCCCCACCCGCACCCGACCCTACTTCGAGCTCGAGACCGCCGGCGGGGGGACGTGGCGCTCCGGCGACGTCGTCGGCTACTGGGGCAAGGTCGTCCTCGCGGGCCCGGCCACCAAGACGCAGACCCACCGCGACGCGATCGCGTCCGGTCAGGCCGCGATCGACGAAGCCGAACGCCTCCTCGCCCGGCCGTCCCTGGAAGACCTCACCGAGCCGGACGGGACCGTCACCCGATTTTCCTCGTGACCGATTACGGCCCGGGCTTCAAGAGCGACGCGTTCGCCAGGTTCACCGACAACCGCCCCGAACTCACGCACATCCGCACGCGGAAGAAGAGCCCGGAGGCCAACAGCGTGATCGAGCGATACCACGGCGCGATCAAGATCGAATGCCTCTGGCGCCAGCTGACGGCCGACGGAGAGGAGATGACTGACCAGGTCGAAGCGTTCCGACGGCTCTACGACGAGGTTCGACCACACGAGGCACTCGCGGGTCGTCCCTCGATGCCCCGGATCTGCATCGTCGAGCGGCCCGGTGCGAACGGGCCGGGGGTCACTGTCGCCCACTGGGCGCATCTGCGTCTCGAAGTTGCCGCCACCGAGGGCTAGTACAGAGGCATTCGAGCCATCGCGAGAATGCAGTCGTCGGTCGTGGTGCAACCGGAAAAGCGCACGCTTTCGGAGTTGTCGACTTGATGGTGGTGATCGCCGACGATGGTGCAAATCCCCCGCCTCGCCAACGGTAGGAGGCGGGGTCGAAAAACAGGAGCGTGAAGAATGGTCAAGACGTATGGGACGCCGCCGCGAAGCGATCGGATTTCCCCGGTCGGCGGGCGGGGCGCGGGCCGCGGGGTCCAGGCGCGTCCGCCCGGGGGGAGCGCGGCCGGGCGCGGAGTTCGGGCGGTCAGCTCGCCGGAGGTGCTGGAGGTCGTGATGGTGCGGTTGCGGGTGATCGGCGAGCCGACGCGGGTGCAGATCATGGCGCTGCTGGACCGGCTGGGAACCGCGACGGTGCAGGAGATCACCGACCAGCTCCCGAGCGTGCCGTCGACGAGGCAGAACGTTGCCAAGCACCTGCGAACGCTCTACGAGGCCGGTCTGGTGGTGCGTCAGCGGGACGGCAACCGGGTGCAGTACCGGCTCGTCGACTGGTCGGCGCTGTGGCTGATCGATCAGATCGCGCAGAGCGTCGCCACGCACCTGGAGGGCCGCCGCGACGCGTTGCGCGGCGCCTCGTAGCCCCACGGGCCACCGCCCGTAGCTGCGAGGTAAAGCCGGGAGCTCGGCCGTCGTATGGTCGGGCTCCTTTTTCGTGGGGTGCAACCGGCCGCGCGCGTGGTTGTAGATTTCCGGTGGTATCGGGCATACAACGCTCTTTGTCATCGATCACCCGTCGGGGGTGATCGAGCAGCCGAAGGGTGGTTGTAGTGCAGAACGTCAGTCGTGAGGATCCGGAGCGCCGCCCGCCGCTCACGGAGCGCTCGGGGGATCTGGCTCGCGGAGCCGGCAGGGTGGTCTTCTGGGCCGTCGTGGGGTTGGTGCTGGTCCGTGGCGTCGGGTCGATCCTCATCGATCCGACCGCCCGCCGCGCGCCACCCGCGGAGCACGCCGCGACGGCCTGGCCGGATGCGGAGGCGCGGGCGTTCGCGGAGCGCTTCGCCTCGACCTACTTGGACGTCGCACCGAAGCGCCCGAGGGCGCATCAGCGGCAGGTGGCGTCGTTCTTGACTGAAGGCCTGAGCGACCAGGCGGCAGCGGTGCTGCCGCCGCGCGGCCCAGGGGCGAGGGTCGCTCTGGCGACGGTGGCGCGGGAGGTCCCCCTGGGCGGCTCCCGCGCGCGCTTCACCGTCGCCACCACTTCGACCACCGGCACGGTCAGGTACCTGACCGTCCCGGTGGCCCGCGACCCGACGGGCGGGTTGAGCGTCGACGGCCTCCCGTCGCTGGCGCCCCCGCCCGCCAAGGGCACCACGCCGGTCGCCGAGTCGACCGCGCTGTCGGGTCCGGACGCCCCGGCGATCCGGGACGTGGTCGGGCGGTTCCTCTCGGCCTACGTGAGCGGCCGGGGTCCTTCGACGCTCTCCTACTTCCTCGCACCCGGGACGCGGCTGGTGCAGATGCCGCCCGGGCTAAACCTGCTCTCCGTCGGCCAGGTCTCCCGCGACCCGCACCCCGAAAGCGGGGCGGGCGTAGCCGTAGCGGTCGCGGTGCGGGTCAAGGACTTGGCCACCGGCGCGACCTACCCGTTGAGCTATCGGCTGCGGGTGGTGCGCCGCGACCGCTGGTACGTCAGCAGCGTGGCCGGGGGGCCGAGCGCATGAGCGGCCGGGACCTGTCGGCGCGCTTGAGGCTGCTGGAGATCGCCGTGGCCGTGGTGGTCGGCGTCGTGCTGATGCTGCTGGTGGCTCCGGAGGCGTTGGGGGCGACGGGCAACGACATCGGGCAGAACTTCGGCGATCTGCTGCGCCAGTACGCCGGGCAGATCTACGGCGGGGTCGTCGCGCTGTTCTCGCTGATCTTCCTGGTCAATCGGCGCTACAGCGAGCTGGGGATGTTCCTGCTGGCGGCGATCGTCGTGGCCTGGATGGTCTTCTCGCCCGACTCGGTCGCCCGGGCCGGCCGGTCGATCGGAAGCCGGCTGTTTCGATGAGCGGCGATCAGACGCAGCTGGTGCGCTCGTACCAGCGGATCTTCACGCCGGACCGGCGGATCTACCAGATCGAAGGGCACCGCCTCCCGGTCCCCGGCGGGATCCCGCTGGCGTGGCTGGCCTACGCCACCGCCACCCTGCTGACGGTCGTGCTGCTGTCCACCCGGTCGATCGGCCTCACCGCCGTGCTGGCCGCGGTCGCCGCGGCCGGTGGCTGGGCGCTCGGCGATCGCCGGGGCGCGCTGCTGGTCGGCGTCGGCATGCTGCTCGCCGCTCAGGTGACCGGGATGGCGCTGACGACGATCGACTGGCCGTCGCGGCTGGTGATCCTTCCGGCGGCGGTGGCGACGCTCGCGACGCAGGCCACGCCGGACGGTCGCCCCATGCACCGCTACGTCCGCTCGTGGCTGGCGCTCCGTTTGCGTCCGGCGCGGCGGTCGCTCGGGCGCCCGCTCCCCGCGGCGGGGCAGCGACGCGTGCTGGCCGGACGCCTGTGGGTCATGCCCGACCATCACCTGCCGGTGCTGCGTCGCGGGCGGATCAGCGGCCCGGCGACGGTGACCTTCGCAACGTCGGTCGAGATCGTCGCCTTCCGCCTGTGGCCCGGACGGTCCCGAATCGCCCGACCCGTCGGTCCGAATACGGACCGGGCGGCCGTCGCGACCGTCGAGGTGGCGCGTGGGGAGCGGTTGGAGGTGCGCCCGTGAGTGGCTGGCTGCCGGTGCGCTACGCGCGCCAGAACCTGTTGATCGGCCGGGGCGGGGAGGCCGCGGGCCTATACCGGCTCCCGACGGTCGCCTACGCGTTTCTGCCCGCGGCGGCGAAGTGGCGGTGGCTGCGGACCCTCGAGCGCCTCGCGACGGTGATCGGCGCGGACTTCAGCCTCTACCGCGTCACCCGGGCCTACCCCGCGCAGCGCTACGTCGACCAGGCGATGGGGCTCGTCGACCCGCGCGTCCCCGACTCCGACCGCTTCCGCACGATCGTCCAAGCCCACCGGCGACGACTGCAGCAGCTCGCGTCGCATGCTCCTGAGGTCTATCTCGCGGTCGCGCTCGTGGAGGACGATGCGGGGGAGGGGATGGGTCGCGGGCTGGTCCGGTCGATCGACACGGCGCGGCGGCGGCTAGAGGACCTCGCCGGCGTCGGCGACGCGCAGCCGATCCCCGGTGGTCGGCTCCGGGCGCTCGCGGGCCTCGAGCAGCGCATCTTCGACCAGCTGCGGCAGGTCCTGGCGGCGCGGCGGGCGACGAGCCGGGAGCTGGAGTGGCTGCTGCGCCGCGCCCCCTTGCGCGGCATCGCCGAGCCGACGGTCGAGCCGTTCTGGGCCCCCGACGCACTGGTGATCCAGAGCGACGGGAACACCGTCTACGAGCCGGTCGGCCACGACCTCTGGCAGCCGTTGAACGCGCCGATCACCGAGCCGGCCACCGGCCCGGGTCGACTGGTCGTCGAGAACGAGGCGGGGGACAGCCACCAGGCGTTCCTCGCGGTCGGCGTGCTGGCCGACGCTGCACCGTTTCCCGGTCCGACGGCCGAGCTGTTGCACGCGCCGCTGGAGGGCGTGCGGTTCCCGGTCGATGCGGTGCTGCACGCCCGCTGGGTCGGCAACCGGCAGGCGCTGGCGCAGGTGAGGAAGCGGATCACCGACGTCGAGCACGTCTACCGCGAGCAGACCGAGGGGTCCGTCCGCGGACCCGGGTTCCTTCAGGAAGAGGATCGCGTGCTCGCACGGGAGTACGAGGCCGTGCTGCAGGGGACCGCGCACCCGCCGATGCTCCAGGCCACGATCTCGCTCGCCCTCGGCGCACCCGACGCCGAGGAGCTGGAGCGGCGGGTCGACGCGCTGCGCGAGCGCTACGGCGTGGTCCAGCTGCACCGGCCGCGCGGGCTGCAGGAAGCGCTCTTCTTGGACCACCTTCCCCGGCCTGACGGCGGGCGCGTCTCCGATTACCGAGCGCAGATGACGGTGGAGCAGTTCGGGGCGCTGATGCCGATCGGCACCCAGCAGCTCGGAGGCGACGAGGGGATCTACCTCGGGACCACCGGCGGCACGGGCGGTGGTCGCCCGGTCCGCTACGACCCGACTGCCCCGTCGCGGCAGGCGCGCACGTCGGCGGTGCTGTTGGCGGGGACGTTGGGGTCGGGGAAGACGGTCGCCGCAGAGCTGATCGCGTATCTGGCGGAGCGTCGTGGCTCGTTGGTGGTCGACTTCGATCCCAAGCCCGACCACGCCTTCGACCAGATCCCCGACCTTGAGGGCCGGGTGCAGGTGCTGGAGCTCGCTGGCGACGAGGACCAGCGCGGAGCACTGGATCCGCTCCAGATCGGGCTCGACGATCTGCGGGAGGAGCTGGCGTCCTCCTACTACCTCGACCTGCTCAGGGATCCGCCGCCGTCGTGGGAGAACCAGATCCAGCGCGCGGTGCGCGACGTCGTCCGTGCCGGCGGGCGCTCCTCGCTCCAGGTCATCGACCGCCTGCGTGATGCGGCCGCGGACGGAAGCGGCGCGGCGGGCGAGGTCGCCGACGCGCTGGAGGTCGTGGCCGACTTCGGGCTCGCGCGCCTCGGATTCGGCAGCGACCCGGATGGCCCGGCCGGCGAGGCGGTGCGGCCGGTTGCGCCGGTGACGACGATCCGGACCCCGGGGCTCACGCTCCCGGACCCCCGGACGTCGCGGGAGAGCTACACGCGCTCCGAGCGCGTCTCCGTCGCGACGCTCGCGCTCGTGGCCGCCTACGCGCTGCGGCTGGTGTCGCGGGACCGCTCGCGGCACAAGATCGTGCTGCTGGACGAAGCGTGGTTCCTCTTGTCCTCCACGCAGGGCCGGTCCCTGATCAACCGCCTCGTCCGCCTCGGCCGCGCGTTCAACGCCACGGTGCTGCTGGCCACCCAGCGGCTGGAGGACCTGGGCGATCTCTCCGACCTCGTCGGTACCTACCTGATCTTCGGCCAGGAATCCGACGCCGAAGCCGGGCGCGCGCTGCAGCTGATCGGCCTGGACCCGCAGGACCAAGCGCTGGTCGCCCGGGTTCGCGAGTACCGCAAGGGTCGCTGCTTGATGCGCGATCTCGACGGCCGCGTCGGGGAGCTGCAGATCGACCCCGCCTCCGACACGCTCCTGCAGGCGCTTGACACGACGCCGAAGGCGGCGCGCGCGTGAGAGCGGCCGTCGATCGCGCCCGCCGGGTGGCGAGCCGCCGGATGCTGCTCGTGTCGGCGATCGCTGCCGCGCTGGTGCTGCTCGCGGAGCCGGCGGCGGGCGCGGCCAGCGACCTGTTCCAGAACATCGGGCCGGCGTCGCAGTTGCCGCAGGGGGCGCTCAGCGACCGCTACCCGCTGGGCCACTACGAGCTCGATCATCACTTCGCCGCCGTCAAGGCCGGCGTCCTCTCAGGGATCGACGTCTCCGGGATCCCGCCGACGATCGCGTGGTTCCTCGCCAACACGCTCTGGCAGCTGACCGCGTTCCTGGCGCACCTGACGATCACGGTCTTCACGTTCGCGTTCAGCCTCGACCTCGTCAACGGCTCACCGGCCACCGGCGGGGCGGGCGCCCTTGCTCCGGTTTCCCGGGCGGTCGGGGCGGTCTACCAGACGACGTTCGGCGAGCCGTGGATGGTCGTCGCGATCCTGCTGGCCAGCCTGTGGGCGATCTACCAGGCACTGGTGCGCCGCCGCTACACCGAGACCGCCGGATCGCTCGCGCTCTCCGTCGTCCTGGTGATCGTCGCGCTGGCGTTCGTCACCCAACCCCAGCGCACGATCGGGACGGCGTCGCGGTGGTCCAACGCGATGTCCGGCGCGTTCCTGTCGCTGACCTCCAAGGGGACGGTCTCCAACCAGCAGCAGGCCAAGCAGAACGCCTCCGACCAGCTCTTCGCGCTCTTGGTCTACCAGCCCTGGACGGTCCTGCAGTTCGGCGGCCTCGAGCACTGCGTCAAGGCCCCCGTCGATCAGGACGACCCGCAGTCGGTGGGCGTCCGGCCGCTCGCCACCGACCCCGCCCGCGACGCCCAGCTCTCCGCGCAGCTGCGTCGGTCCGGTCAGGTGCAGGGCGACCGGAAGGCATGCGTCAGCAACGAGCGCAAGTACGCCCCGCACTTCCTCGGCTTCGCCGGCGACCAGCGCGACGACCAGTACGAGGCGCTGAAGGCCGGCGACACCGACAAGCTGCCCGACGCCGACCCCGGCAAGCGCAACGGCAGCTACCGGCTCTCGGCGGTCGACAAGCCCGCGGCGGACGCGATGGGCAAGGACGGCCAGTACGAGCGGCTGCTGCTCTCGCTGGTCCTCTTCGTCGGCGAGCTCGGCGCGTTCCTGCTCTTGGGGGCGCTGTCGATCGGGGTGATCCTCGCGCAGGTCCTCGTGCTGCTGCTGGTGGCCTTCGCGCCCGTCGCGCTGGTGATCGCCGTGTTCCCCGGCCGCGGCCACGAGTTCTTCCTCGGCTGGCTCACCCGCCTCGCGGCGTTCCTGCTGCGCAAGGCCGTCTACTCGCTGATCCTCGCCGTCCTGCTGGCCGTCACCGCCGCCGTCGGCGACGCCTCGTCGAACCTCGGATGGCTGATGGCCTTCGGCCTGCAGGCCACGTTCTTCTGGGCCGTCTTTCTCTACCGCCACCAACTCGCCGGCCACCTGACGCTCGCCACCACCGGCCACAGCGGACGCGACGACGGGACCGCGAAGCTGGTCGGCCTCTACGCCGCCGCCCGCGCCCTCAAGCGCCTCGGACCCACCTGCCAACCGCCACCCCCGCCACCCCCGCCATCCGGACAGCGCTCGCAGCCCACGGCGGGGCCGCCCGGCCCTGGCCCCGGATCGCCGGACCTGGCGTCGGGTGACGGTGCGCCCGAGACGGGTGATGCGTCGGGGGCTGGTGACTCGGGCGCTCCGGCCAACACGACCGGTCCGGCCGCTTCCACGCCGCCGGACCCCGCGGGCGCCGGCGGGCCGGCGCGTCCCGATGCGGACAGTGGTCGGGTGCGGGAGGCCAACGACGAGCCCCGCCGCGTAGACACGCGACCGGATCGACGGCACGCCCAGCGGCCTGGCGGGACGGTCCTCGACGACCGCTCCGCGACCGCGCCCGCACGCCGCCGGGCGCAGCGTCCCGCGGCCGCACGGCTCGCACCTGCCAGCCCCCCGATCGATCCGACGACCGTCCCCGACCGCGCGGCCGATCGCCCCGCGGCGACCGCGGCGGGCAATCCGGGACCGACGATGCCCACCGCCGACCACGGCGGTGGCCGCAGCCGTGGCGATGCCCACGGGTCGGCCGCGGACACGTCGGCCGGGGCGAGCACGCCGTTGCTGCGCGACCTCGACGCCGACGCCCAACGCTTGAAGCCGACGGCCGCGACCGACCGTGCGGAGCGCTCGCCGTCGCCAGCGACCGACCGCGGGTCCGCGACTTCCGCTGCTCCTTCGGCCGCACCGGCACCGGCACCGGTGCCGCGGGTAAAGCGTCGCGCGGTCTCGACGCGCGACGAGGTGCCGGCTGATCGGTACGACGACGGGCCGCCGGAGCTCCCGGCGTCGGAGGAGCGGTCGTGATCGCCTGGCTGCGCGGGATCGCCGCGCGACCGATCCACGATGCCGGCCGCACCTTTGCGGTTGCGGCGCTGCTGCTGGTTCTCATCACGATCGTCCTCGTCTCGCTGACCAGGACGCCAGACCGCGAGCGGGCCGTCCGCGCGACGCCTCGCGTCGACGTGCCGGTGGTCGTCCCGGCCGCCCCCACCAGCACCGTCCCCGCCGACGAGCAACGGGCCACGAGGACGCCGGAGCGGGTCGAGGTGGTGGTCCGCGAGTTCTTGGGCGGCTACCTCGCCGCGCTCTACGGGCACGGCACCGCGGGCCGGATCCACCACGCGACCGCCGGGCTGCGCAAGCGGCTGGCGCGCCGACCGTTCCGGGTGTCGCCGGCGACCCGTCGCCGCCATCCCATGATCCAGCGCCTGACGATCACGCCGGTCGGGCGCGGCTCGCGGTGGCGGGCGGTCGCGACGGTCGCCGACGGCGGCGTGGCGACCTACCCGATCGGCCTCACCCTGACCCGCACCACCCGGGGCGTGGCGGTCAGCGACCTGCTGGAGGACGAGTGAGCGCCCGTCGCCGTCCTCGACGCTGCGGCTGCATCGCCGCGCTGGCCTTGGTGCCTTTCGCGCTGGTCGTGGTCCTGACGCTCGGCTTCACGCTCGCCCTCGGCGGTACCCCCACCGATTGCCAGGCCGACGGACCCGGAGGGTTGGGCGGTCCGGCGGGACCGGATCCAACGCGCTCCGCCGCCCAGGACATCCCCCCGGATCGCCTGGCGCTCTACCGGCGAGCGGGGGGTGCCGAGGACATCGACTGGACGTTCCTCGCGAGCATCGGGGCGCAGGAGTGCGACCACGGCGCTTGCCGTGGTGACAACGGCTCCGGCTGCGCCGGTCCGATGCAGATCGCGATGCGCCGCGGCTCCCCGTGCAGCCCCGGCTCCGGGCCGACGCTGTGGGACCAGTACAAGACCGACGGCGACCACGACGGACACACCGACGTCAACGATCCCGCTGACGCGATCTTCACCGCCGCGCGGATCCTGCGCCGCGCCAAGCACGCCCCGGCGACCGGCGGCGGCTACGCCCGGTACCGCCAGGCCGCGTGCTCCTACTACGGCGCCTGCGCCGACGGCGTCGCCGCATACGCCGACCAAGTCATGCGTCGCGCGGTCCAGTACGGCTTCCACGGCATCGGCTCCCCCGCAGCCAGCGACTTCAAAGGCGCGCAGGCGACACTCGACCTCCCGCCCGAGCCGCCCGACGGAAGCGGCACGTGCGCCGGATCGACCGGCCTGCAGGCCGGGGACGGGGAGCTCGGCCCGGTCCGCAAGGCCACCGGGCCGCGCCACCTGGCGCCGCTGCCGCGATCGGTGGTCGCCTCGGGCTTCGGTTCGATTCGCTGCGACGCGCGGATCGTGCCCGACGTCGTGGTCCTGGCTCGCCGGTTCCGGGTTTGGGTGAGCGCGTGCGTCAGCATCCATTCGCTCGCCGGCGAGCACCCGCTTGGCGCTGCCGTCGACCTCGTCCCCGCCGACGGGAACTGGGACCGCACCGCCCGGCTGGCAAAGGCGATCGGCTGGAAGGCATCGTGCGCGGCCAGCGGCGTCGCACCCAACTGCGCGAAGCCGCCGTTTCGGTTCGTCGGCTACAACGGCTACCCTGCCCACGGCGACCCGGCCCATTGCGTGCCGTGCGGCGGCGGCCCGCACCTGCACCTCTCCTGGCTGACGTCCGCCTCGCAGGGCGAGCCGCAGAACCAGCCGCGGACGGGGTACTTCGCGCCGGACTGGATCGACGTCTTCGACCCCGCCGCGAGCTCGGGAGTCGGGGATGCCTGAGCGTCGGATCTCGGATCTGTTCGCCGGCGCTGGCGGCCGGGACGAAGGCCTCGCCAGCTGCGGCTACCGACGGTCCCTGCAGATCGGCAACGCGGTCTGCCCGCCGGTCGCCCAGCACGTCCTCGACGCCGCGATGCGTCCCAGCCTCGCCGCCCACCACGGGTGTCCGTCGAGGGGCCGCCGATGAGCACCGTTGCCCGCCGGGCCCTCCCGACTCCTCGAGGGGCAGTTGCGTCTGCGGTTGCCCCTGCGGTTGTCGCTGCGGTGGTGCCTGCGGTCCTCCGCAGCGTTGACGAGGATGGCCGCGATCGGCGTCATGCAACGGGATCGCGAGGCTCTCGTCGTGCCGACATCTCTCCGTCCATCGCAAGGTGCCTGCCGTGACCCCGGTCGTTCTCATGACGTCGGCTGCCGGGGGGCTCGCGAGTCCGCTGGCGCTCGGGGCGCTCCTCGCGGTCGTGGCCGGAGCCGTGGCGCTGGTCGTGGTCCGCCGGGCGATGGTGCGTCGGGCGCTCGGCCGCCGTGTGCGCGTGCAGATGGTCCCCACCGACGCGTTCGACCCGCCCGTCGAAGCCGTGACCCGGTTCGCCGCGGGTCTCGGTCGCACCCGCCGCGTGGTCCACAACCTGCTCGACCTCCAAGCGAGCGCCGCCCGGCTGCGGCTGACCCCCGACGCGGCGGGCCGGCTGCGCTACGAGGTCGAGCTGCCCGCCCATGCCCGCAACGCGCTGGCCACCGCCACCTACCCCGACGTCGAGCTGCACGACACCACCCTCGAGCCCGCCGAGGCGACAGCGCCCGACGCGCCGACCGGGACTGGGCCCGCACCGGAACCGGGACGGGCCGTCGCGCCAGGGCCGGCGGCCGCAACCACGCGGAAGGGGCGGGCGGTGGCGCGGGTGGAGCTAGTGCTCGCCCGGCCGAGCAGCTCGCCGCTGCGCGACATCGGCCTGGACCCCGACCCGCTGGCCGCGATCGCCCGCGCGACCGCCACCGTGAACACGGATGCGGGAGAGTCCGCGACCGCGTGCGTGGACCTACTGCCGGTGACCGCCGCCGGCCGCCGGCGGATTCGCCGGCGGCTGCTGCGCCAGGCCCGACGCGACGAGGAGCCCCGGGTCGGGAACGGGCCGTCGGTGAGCGAGCTGCTCCTCGGCCGCCCGCCGGGACGTGGTGGCGCACCGCCGGCCGAGCTGGTGCAGCGCCGCAGCGGGCAGCGCGCGCTGACCGCGAAGCTCGGCAACCCCGAGCCGCTCTTTCAGATCCAGGTCCTGCTCCACGCCACCGCGACCGAGAAGGGACGAGCGGTCAACCTGGTCCGGAGCCTCGCCAGCGCGTTTGACCAGTTCGCGGGCGAGAACTACTTCCGCGCCTCCGGCCTGCGCCTCCCCGGCGGCCTGGCGTTCCTCGGCGCCGACAGCCGGCTCCGTCGCCGCAGGTTCGACCGGCGGCTGGCCAGCGGGCGCTTCCGGCCCGCGCGCCGCCGGATCGTCGGCGCCTCGGAGATCGCCGGGCTGCTCAAGCCCCCGAGCGCGAAGTGCCTGGCATCGAACGTCGTGCGCTCCGGCGGACTGATCCCGCCCCCACCACCCGGGCTGCCAACCTTCCACGGCCAGCCCGGCCTGCTGCCGCTTGGCAGGGTCGGCAGCGGGACGGGTGAGCGGCTGGTCGGGGTGCCGCTGAAGGACACGTTCTTCTCCTACATGGGCGGCCGCTCGCGCTACGGCAAGACCGAGACCGCGATCGGCCAGGCCCTCCACCTCGCCCGCGCGGGCCATGGCGTGTTCTTCCTCGATCCGCACGAGGACGCGGTCCGCAAGCTCAAGCGCCACCTCACCGACCAGGGTCTCCGCGAGCGGGTGATCGAGGTCAACCTCGCCGACCCCGACCGCCAGCCGGGGTGGAACCTCTTCGCCGCCCACGGCCTCCCCGCCGGGCGGCGCGCCGAGCGCGTTGACGCCGTGGTCGACGCGTTCGCCGCGACGATGGGCTGGGGCGAGCAGAACACCCGGGCCCTGAACCTCGTCTCGCAATCCGCCCAAGCCCTCACCGAGCTGGCTGCCCGGCTGCCGACCGGGCTGGCTCCGACGCTCCTGCAGATTCCGAGCTTGTTGGGCAACGAGTCGTGGCGCACCGCGGTGCTGCCCCACGTCTCGCCAGCGACGCGGGCGTTCTTTCTGGAGCGCTTTCCGCGGTTGAGCAGCGAGGCGATCACGCCGATCACCAACCTGATCGACCGGTTGCGCGTCGCCCCGGCCGTCGCGGCGCTGCTCGGGACCCCGGTCTCGACCTACGACGTCCGCAACGCGATGGACCGCGGGCTGATCGTCCTGGCCTGCCCCGGCACCGGATCGACTCGCGACCGGCTGATCGCGAGTCTCTTGGTCTACGACCTGCTGCACCAGGCCAAGACCCGCGCGAACCTGCCGCCGGACCGGCGCCGCCCGTTCTACGTGTTCCTGGACGAGGTCCAGACCTACGACAGCGCCGGCGCCGACACGCTCGCTGCGCTGTTGGAGCAGAGCGCGAAGTTCGGGCTGCGCGTCTTCCTGCTGAACCAGAACCCCGAGCGGCTCAGCCCGGCGACGTGGAACGCCGTCTCCACCAACCGCTCCCACCTCTCCTCCACCGCGCTGGCGTCGAAGGCCGCGGCGCTCCTCGCCCGCGAATGGGCCGGGCAGATCGAGCCCGAGGTCGTGACCCGGCTGGAGCGCTACACCTACCTCGCGTCGGTCACGCTGGACATGCAGGTCAGTCCGCCGTTCCTCGTCCACGGCACCCCGGTCGAGGAGCTGTTCCCCGACGCCGACCACCCCGAGCACCTCGACCGGCTGGAGGCCGCGATCGACCGCACCACCGGCCGGCGCCCCGTGGCCGGAACCGTCGCGCGGCTGGACGACCACGACGAGGCGATCCTCCACGCCCTCCAACGCCAGACCGACGACAACCGTCCGGGCCAGCCGTCGCCGCGCGGCTCGCGCGGCACCCGCACGCTGTCTGCGCCCCGCCGTAGCCCGGAGGGCCAGCGATGAGCGCCCCGAACGCCGAGCGTGGGGTGCGGCGGTTGGCGCCGGTGGCGGTCGCGATGCTGGAGGGCCTCTACCAGCACCGCCTGCTGACCGTCCGCCAGCTGCAGGACCTCTACACCCCCGGACGGTCGATCCAGTGGACCCAGCACCTCGTCCGCCGCCTCGAGCATGCCGGCCTGGTCGCCGCGACCCGCCAGCCCCGGGGCAGGAAAATCCTCTACCTCACTCCGGCCGGCCTCGACGCCGTCGAGGCGGTCCCGACCACCGAGCCGCGCCGCAAGGCGATCACCGCCGAGCACGCCGCCGGGCCGCTGCAGCGCCACACCCTCGCGGTCAACGACGTCGGGATCGCGTTCGTCCGGGCCGCACGCGACCGCGGCGACGAGTTCGGGCCGCTGGCGTGGCGCCATGAGGTCGCGCACCCGATCGGCCCACCGCCCGGACGCCGACGCGGCGAGCAGCTGATTGCTGACGCGCTGCTCAGCTACCAGCAACAGGACCCCGACGGGGCGGTGCGGTTCCACTACCGGTTCCTGGAGCTGGACCGCGCGACGATGCCTACCGACGCGCTGGCCACCAAGCTCGCCCGCTACGCCCGCCTCTACCACCACGCCCTCCCCGCCAGCCCCGGCGACCAACCGGTCCCGGGCTGGGAGACGCGCTACCCGGTCTTCCCGACCGTCCTGCTCGTCCTCGCCGGCGACACCACCGCGGCGCTCGAGCGGCGCCGTCGGGTCGTGCTCTCGCTCTGCGCCGAGGACGCTCAGCTCCAGCGCACCCCGGAGGTCGAGATCACCGCCGGCCTGCTCCAGCAGCTGCAGACGGAGGGGCCGTTCGCGGCGATCTGGCGCACCACCACCGAACCTGAGACCGCGGTGGACTGGCTAGGGAACCCGCACTCGCGCGACGGGGGCGCTCTACGGTAGCCCGCGGCCCGCAGCACCCGCCGACGGCTCCGGATGCCGCCGACGAGCGCCTGGCCCCGGACTGGCAGGTCGTCCACGGCGACTGCCGCGAGGTACTGGCCAGCCTGCCGGAGGCGAGCGTCGATGCGGTCGTCTGCGACCCGCCGTACGGCATCGACTTCCAGCACGCCACCTGGGACGGTCGCGACATCCGCAACGACTACGCGTCGCAGTCCGAGCGCCCGATCAGCGCCGGACGGGCGCTGGAGGCGTGGGCCCAGGGATGGGGCGAAGCGTGCCTGCGGGTGCTCAAGCCCGGTGGGCACCTCGCCGCGTTCGGCGCACCGCGCACCTTCCACCGCGTCGCCTCCGGCCTGGAGGACGCCGGCCTGGAGTTGCGTGACACGTTGATGTGGCTCTACGGCACCGGCATGCCGAAGTCCCGTCGCTACCCCGGCGGGACCGGCACGAGCCTCAAGCCCGCCTGGGAGCCCATCCTCCTCGCCCGCAAGCCCCTGCACGGCACGGGGGCCGCGAACGTCGACCGCTACGGCACCGGCCGCCTGAACATCGACGCCAGCCGTGGCGAGGACGGCCGCTCCCCCGCCAACGTCCTGACCGGCCACCACCCCGATTGCGCCAGCGACCGCTGCGTCGCCGGCTGCCCGCTGCCGCTGATCGACCAGACCGCCCGCCAAGCCGGCGTGCCGCGGACGGTTAGTCGGCTCTTCTACTGCCCCAAGGCCAGCCGCAAGGAGCGCGACGCCGGCTGCGACCGGCTCCCCGTCCGCACGCTGGACCTCTTTCCGCAGAGCCACCG
>NZ_JBFAPC010000018.1:0-51219 GCF_040675535.1 Patulibacter sp. NPDC049589
CTCGCGCCGTCCGCCGCGTCCGCGGCCACCGCCCCGAAGACCGTCGCGAGGGCGAAGGCCCCGTCGACCACCACCCGCGCCGGCGCGGCGCCGCCGCTGCCCGACGTCGCCGCCGTCCAGGCGCTGAACAAGCCGCTCGTCGACCACGACATCTTCGAGCTCGCGGCGCTGATGCGCGGCGGCGTGACCACCTCGGTCGCCCTGACGACCGCGTACCTCGCGCGGATCGACCGGTTCAACGGGCCGTTCGAGATCTACGGCGACAACGGCGGCTACAACACGTTCATCCGGATCGCCCGCGACGAGGCGCTCGCGCAGGCCGCGGCCGCCGACGCACGGATCGCCGCGGAGGGCGCGGCGGCCCCGATCCTCTGCGGCATCCCGCTGGGGATCAAGGACTCGGTCGGCATCGCCGGCCGCCCGGCGAAGAACGGCACGCACAACTTCGACGCGAACATCGCGCTGGACGACGCGACCGCCGTCGCGCGACTGCGCGACCAGGGCGCCGTGTTCCTCGGACACTGCGTCTGCTCCGCGTACTCCGGCGTCATCGCCGGCACCTTCGCGGGCAACGCGTGGAACAAGGACTACATCCCGGGCGGCTCGAGCCAGGGCTCCGGCGGCGCGCCGATCAACCGGCTCGCGGCGGCGGCGATCGGCGAGGAGACCGGCGGCTCGATCACCTGGCCGGCCGCGATCAACGGCTCCTCGGCGATCAAGCCGTCGCTCGGTCTCGGCTCGATGGCCGGCGTGATGCCGCTGTCGGCGACCTACGACGTGCTCGGACCGCTCGCGCGCTCCGGCCGCGACGCCGCGCTGATCATGAACGCGATGATCGGGCCCGAGGGCGACGCCGACCCGCAGACGCTCGCCCAGCCGGTGCCGTTCCCGCAGCTGCCGATGACGCCGCGGGAGGGCTCCAAGCCGCTGGCGGGCCTGACGATCGGCATCCCGCAGACCGATTGGATGACCACGACCGTCGACAACCCGAACAACACGAGCACCTCGACGGTCCGGCGCGTCTCGCCGCAGTCGGTCTACGACGCCGACCACCAGGCCGCGTTCGCGCGCGTCCGCGGCGAGCTCGAGGCGATGGGCGCGACCGTCAAGGAGTTCCGCGGCTGCGACATCACCGACTACGGCACGGCGCCGGACTTCCTCGACGGAGACAACCCGTTCTACCTCAACCCCGCGGTGCTCGACACCGTCGACGGGACGCAGGTGACGCCGCGCAACGCCGTGGTCTTCGCCAACCGCTCGGAGATCCGCTACATCGAGGCGGTCTCGGACTTCGCCGACACGCAGTCCCCCGCCGTGAAGACGGCGCTGGCCGCCCAGTACGGCCGGCGCCCGGGCGGCACGACGGACACGAACGTCGCCCCGACGTTCGCGGCCTCGGCGCTGCTGAACAACGGCATCACGACGAAGACCCGCCGCGAGGGCGAGCGCCGCCGGCGCCTGCTGATCAAGAACTACCAGCAGTCCCTGGACTCCGCGGGCGTGGACATCATGCTCGTGATGTCGATCGGGGCCGAGGTCGGCAAGCGCCAGCCGCTGAACCCCAGCGCCGGCCTGCCGGTCCGCCGCTACAACCAGATCGCGAACGACCTCTCCTGGCCGCTCGTGTCGTTCCCGGTGGGCGTCACGTCCAACGCCGGGCTGCCGATCTGCGTGCAGCTGTGGGGCCCGCGCTTCAGCGAACCGAAGCTCGTGCAGGCGATGATCGACTACCAGGCCAAGCACCCCGAGCACCACACGCGGTTCCCGGCGGACCCGCAACCCGTCTCGACCAAGACCCTGCCCCCCGCGCTGGCCGCCCGGGTCGCGGAGGCGACGGCGATCGCGGAGTCCCCCGACGCCCCGATCGACCCGGCCAGCAGCAACGACCCGGTCGTGCAGGAGAACGCGGCGATCGCCGCGCGCGGCTAGCCGAGCGGGTTGGCGGCCGGCACCACGCCGGCCAGCCGCCCGAGGTCCTCGGCGTCGAGCTCCAGGTCGCCGGCCGCGAGGTTCTCCTCGAGGTGGGCGACGGAGCTCGTGCCGGCGATCAGCAGGACGTGCTCGTCGCGGGCCAGCAGCCAGGCGAGCGCGATCTGGGTCGTCGTGGCGCCGTGCTTCTCGGCGGTCGCGGCGATCGCCGGGTCCGCGGCGAGCTTCGCCGGGCCGCCCGTGAACGCCGAGCCGAGCGGGAAGTACGGCACGTAGGCCACGTCCCGCTCGATGCAGCGCTCCAGCACGTCCTCGTCGGAGCGGTCGATGATGCTGAACGGGTTCTGGACGCAGGCGACGTCGACGAGGTCGAGCGCCTGGTCCAGTTCGTCGCGGGTCACGGTCGAGACGCCGATCTGGTCGAGCTTGCCCTCGTCGCGCAGGTCCTGGAGCACGCCGAGCTGCTCGGCGATCGGGACGCCCGGACCGTCCCCGTGGCGGCGCAGGTTGACGAGGTCCATGCGCTCGACGCCGAGCGCGCGGAGGTTCGCCTCGACGTCCTCGCGCAGGTGCTGCGGGTCCTGCGCCGGCAGCCACGCGCCCTCGGCGTCGCGCCGGGCGCCGACCTTCGTCGCGATCCGCAGGCCGTCCGGGTAGGGGTGCAGCGTCTCGCGGATCAGCGCGTTGACGACGTCGGGGCCGTAGAACTGCGCCGTGTCGAGGTGGTCGACGCCGAGCTCGATCGCCCGGCGCAGCACGGCGCGCGCCGCGTCGGGGTCCTTCGGCGGTCCGAGGACACCGGGGCCCGCGAGCTGCATCGCCCCGAAGCCCATCCGGTTCACCGTGATCGTGCCGAGCCTGCCGTGGGAAGTCATGGACCGATCGTGGGGCACGGCGCGGAGTGGGACAATGACCGAGCGCAACATGGGACCCACACCACCACCCACGCCGCCCACCCGGCACGCCGAGCTGGGCGAGTTCCTCCGCCTGCACCGCGAGGGCACCACCCCCGACAGCGTCGGCCTGCAGCCCGTCGGCCGCCGCCGCACGCCCGGCCTGCGGCGCGAGGAGGTCTCGCAGCTGGCCGGGGTCGGGCTCTCCTGGTACACGTGGCTCGAGCAGGGCCGCGACGTCACGCCGTCCGCGAGCGTGCTCGACGCGCTGGCCCGCGTCCTCGACCTCGCCCCCGCCGAGCGCGCGCACCTCTTCCACCTGACCGGGGTCGCGGAGCCGACGGCGGACGGGCCGTACCCGACGACCGCCCCCGACGACCTGCGGTCGATCGTCGACGGCCTCGATCCCTACCCCGCCTACCTGCTCGGTCCGCGCCTGGACGTGCTTGGCTGGAACGCCGCCGCCACGCGGATCCTCGGCACGCCGTCGGCGGCCCCGGACGGCATCCCCAACGTCCTGTGGTGGATGTTCACGTCCGCCGACCGCGACGGCCCGGCCTGGAACGAGACGTCGCGCAACATGCTCGCGCGGTTCCGCGGCCAGCACGCCCGGCGCTACGACGACCCGGCGTTCGCCGCGCTGATCGCGGCGCTGCTGGACGCCAGCCCGCGCTTCCGCGACCTGTGGCCGCGGCACGAGGTGCTCGCAGCGCAGTCGGGCGCGAAGGTCATCGACACGCTGGACCACGGGCGCCTGCGGTTCCATCACCTGCAGTCGATCCCGACCAGCTCCCCCGAGCTGCGCATGACGCAGTTCGTCCCCGCGGACGAGCACACGCGCGAAGCGTTCCTGCGGCTGGCCGAGGGTGCGGGCTCCGTCGCGCGAGCCTGACGCGCGGTCGTCGCGGGCGTCGGACGCGGGCGCCGACGTCGGCCGCAGGCGTGTGGGACGCGCGACGTCCTGCGACGAGCCGAGCCGTACGAGCGGGCCCCGTCGCGTCGGCGCGCGGCCCGGCCACCCGCCCGCGACGCGCGACGTCCCCGGACGGCGGGGCCGCCGTCGCCACCCGTGGTGCCCGCGATCACCGGGGGCTACCGTTGGGTGATGCCCGAGTTCGCCTGGGACCGCAAGCGCGTGATCGTCGCCGACGCGCGCCGCAGCGTCAGCGTCCCGCTCGACGCCGAGGGCATCGACGACCTGACGTCGGTCCTCGAATCACGCCTGCAGCGCTTCTTCACCGACGGCCGCGTGGCCGTGGTCCTCGTCGACGGCGAGTACCAGGTGCACTTCCACGAGCTCATCCGCGAGTGGACGCTCGACCGGGTCCAGGAGTACGCCGACCGCATCCTCGCGGGCGTCGACGGCGACGCGAAGAACGGCTGGACCATCGGCGACGAGATGGAGCACGTCTTCAACCGCACGCCGCAGGAGCCGCAGGGCGGCTGAGGGTCCGTCGGAGCGCTCGTCGGTCCCGGAAACCGGTCCGCGCGAACTTCCCGGGACCCTGCGGCCATGAACCAGTAGATGCCGCCCCCAGGAGGACTCCCCCGCCGCGACCGTGACGACGATCCCGCGTTCGTCGCGCTCTTCCGCGACGCACAGGGCCCTGTCCTGCGGTTCCTCCGCCGGCGGCTCGGGGACCGGGCGGCCGAGGACGCCGCCGCCGACGTCTTCGAGCGCGCCCTGCGGCAGCACCGCGACGGGCGGCTCCCGGTCGACGCAGGCGCGGCGTGGCTGCTGGGGATCGCCACGAACGTGATCTCGGAGCGACGAAGGGCCGAACGCCGGAGGCTCCGCGCGCTCGAGCGCCTGTCCTCGCGCGCCGCCCCGGCGCCGCGGCCCGACGAGCAGCCCGGCGGCGAGCCCGCCCTGGACCCGGACCTCGTGCGCGCGCTCGCCGCGCTGACGCCGATCGACCGCGACGCGCTGCTCCTGCTCGCCTGGGGCGAGCTCTCCTACGACGAGATCGCGACCGCGCTCGCCGTCCCGATCGGCACGGTCCGCTCGCGCATCGCCCGCGCCCGCCGGCACCTCGACGCCACGCTCTCCCCGGCGGCCCCGGCCCACCGCGAGCGCCACGACCTCATCGGAGTCCCCCGTGCCTGACCGCGACCCGCAGCTCCCCCCGATCGCCGTCGACGACCTGCGCGCGCACGCCGACCTCGGCCTGTCGTCCGCCGCCGGACGGCGGCTGGAGCGCCGGATGGAGCGCCGGATGGAGCGCCGGATGCGCCGCTCCCTCGGCCGCGCTCCCGGCCCGTCGCCGCGCCCGCCGAGCCTGCGCCTCCTCTCCCGCCGGACCCGCGTCGTCGTCGTGGCGGTCGTCGCGGCGCTCGCCCTGTCCAGTGCCGCCGTCGCCGCGCTCGTCGCGACGAACGAGTCCGCGCCGCTCGACGGCCGGTTCTCGCCGGCGGGGACCAGCGTGCCCCACCCCGGAGCCACGTACCGCTTCGACGTCCGCCCGAACCTCGCGGTCGGCACGGTGGGCTGGTGCACCGTGATCACGCTCAGCGACGCCGGGAGGCCCGGCGGCGGCTCGGACTGCGGTTCGGCGCGCACGACCGCCGACCCGGTGCTCGACGGCGGCGGGCTGTCGATCTTCGACCGGCCGGGCGACCCGCGAAGCGAGCGCCAGATCGCCTACGCGATCGTCGACCATCGGATCGCCGCCGGACGCCGCGGCAGCGACGGCGTGGTCGTCACCGCCCGCAGCGACCGCCGGCTCCCGGCCGGGTGGCGCTCCATCGTCGTCGTGCAGGCCGGGGCGCACGGCATCGGCTACGTCGGCCCGGACGGCCGGCCGGTGCGCCGCCTGACCGACACCGAGCAGGGGGCCGCGCGCATCCCCGACCAGGCGCGACGGCGCGTCGGCCCGGCGGCCCTGGCCCGCCTGGCGCGTTGCGGGCTGGACGGTGCGCCCGGGAGCGCCGTCCGGGTCGACGGAGGCCGGGCGCTGAGCGCGGCCCCACAGCCGTCGGCGGACGTCAACGGCCGCGCGTTCCTCAGCTGCGCGAGCGCCCGCATCACGTACCGGGACCGCGGGTACATCGCGACCGTCCTGCTCGACGCCGCGGATCCCGGACGGGCCCGCCCCGACGAGCTGCCCGGCGCCGTCCCCCGGGGCGGCGACGTCGAGCTCGCGGCGACGGCGCAGGCACAGCCGGCCCTCGCGCGCCGCGTCGGACGGGCGTGGATCGTCGTCCAGGGACCGGACGCCACAGGGCGGGCGGCGGTGCTCCACGACCTGCGGATCCCGCACCGCTGAACGGCGGATCCGCATCGCCGAGGGAGGACCGGCACCCCGCCTCGATCAAAAGCGGACCGTGGTCCGATTCAGTGCTACGATCGGTCCATGGAACGCATCGGATTCCTCTCCTTCGGCCACTGGGGCCGCAGCCGCGGGTCGCAGACGCCGACGGCCGGCGACGCGCTCACGCAGACGATCGAGCTCGCGGTCGCCGCCGAGGAGCTCGGCATCGACGGGGCCTACGCGCGGGTGCACCACTTCGCGCGGCAGATCTCGTCGCCGTTCCCCCTGCTCGCGGCGATGGCCGCGCGGACCAGCCGCATCGAGCTGGGCACCGGCATCATCGACATGCGGTACGAGCAGCCGCGGTACATGGCGGAGGCCGCCGCGTCGGCGGACCTGATCAGCGGCGGGCGGCTGCAGCTCGGGCTGAGCCGGGGCTCACCCGAGCCCGCCGTCGACGGCGCCCGGCACTTCGGCATGACGCCCGCGGACGGGCAGACGGACGCCGACATGGCGCGCGAACACACGGCCGCGTTCCGATCGGCGATCGCCGGGGAGCGCTTCGCGGAGGCCGACCCGAAGATGGCAGGCATGGCCGGCCGGCTCCCCATCGAGCCGCAGTCGCCCGGGCTCGGTGACCGCGTCTGGTGGGGGTCCGGTTCGCGCCCGACGGCCGTCTGGGCGGCGCAGCAGGGCATGAACCTGATGAGCTCGACGCTGCTGCTCGAGGACACGGGCACGCCGTTCCACGAGCTCCAGCACCAGCAGATCCTGCTCTTCCGCGAGGCGTGGGCGGAGGCCGGCTGGGCCCGGACCCCGCGCGTGTCGGTGAGCCGCAGCGTCCTGCCGATCACCTCCGACCTGGACCGGCAGTACTTCGGTCGCGGCGGCGGCAGCGACCAGGTGGGCGTGCTCGACGGGGTCCTCTCGCGCTTCGGCAAGAGCTACGTCGGCGAGCCGGACGCGATCGTGGAAGAGCTCCGCCGCGACTCCGCGGTGCGGGCCGCCGACACCCTGCTGCTGACGGTCCCCAACCAGCTCGGTGTCGAGTACAACGCCCGCCTGCTGGAGACCGTCGCCCGCGACATCGCCCCGGCCCTGGGCTGGACGCCGGCGACCGAGCGGGACGCGGCCGCGGCGTAGGGAGCGGTCGCCCTCAGAACAGCGTCAGGGCCTCGTCCGGGATCCGGTCCCACCGGCTCCCGGGCCCGGCCTCCAGCGCGAGCAGGCGGCGCTTGCGGTCGAGGCCGCCGGCGTAGCCCGTGAGCGCGCCGTCGCCGCCGAGGACGCGGTGGCACGGGACGATCAGCGACAGCGGGTTGCGGCCGACGGCCCGCCCGACCGTCCGGGCGAGCGCCGGATCGCCGAGCTCCCGCGCGATCGTGCCGTACGTCGTCGTCGCGCCGTAGGGGATCGCGTCCAGCCGCTCCCAGACGCGCCGCTCGAAGGCGCTCCCGATCCGGACGGTCGGGAGGTCGAACGAGGTCCGCTCCCCCGCGAGGTACTCGCACAGCTGCCGCTCGGCCTCCTCGAAGCCGGTCGCGACCTCCGCCCCGAACCCGCCGCGGTCCGGCCGAGTCCAGTGCCCGGGAAAGTAGATCCCGGCCAGGACGCCGTCCTGCGCGACGAGCGTGAGCTCCCCGGTCGGGGTGTCGATGGTCTGCTGGGTCGTCGTCATCCGGGTCGCTCCGCGTCGGTGGTCGGGGGTCCTGGTGGTAGGACGGCCGAGGCGGGGAGGACGTGAGATCCGGATCGGGCCGAGACGATCCGGCGGACCGCCCCGGCCACCGGCTTCCGACCCTGTGCCGTGTGCCTGCCGGAGCGCTACGCGACGTGGAAGGCCGCGCGGGGCTGAGCGCGCCGCGGCGTCAGCGGGCGCGGCGCCACCAGCGCCGGCGTGCGGACGGCACGTGCTCGTAGTGCCCCGGGCACGACAGCCCGCCGTTCGTGACGCCGATCTTCTGCCGGCACCGGTCGCCGGGCCGGAGCCCGAAGCCGGCGGGCGCGGTCCGGTGGCGACAGAACACGTAGCTGCAGCGGAGCGCGTCACCGGGCGTCGCGGCGTCGCGGGCCGCGGCCGCACGACGCCGGTTCTCGGCCGCCACGACCTGCGACGGGGTGGCGTCGGACGGCGGGAGCTCCGGGACGCTCGTGACCAGGTCGTCCTCGAGCACGTAGAGGTCCAGGCCCGGCGGAGCGATCGCGGCGGCGGCGCTCCGGATCCGGTCGCCGTGGCCGGCGACGACCCGGAGCGTCACGCTGCCGGGCCTCGGACGGTCGTCGAGGACGGCGAGGACGCCGGCCATCCGGCGCACGTCGGTGTCGAACTGGCGGCGTCGGCGGTCCACGGGCTCCTCTCACCCGGAACGGTAGGCGACCGGCGACGCCGCCGTCCCCTCGTCGGCGCTCCACCGCTCAGACCGTTGCGGCGTGCGCGACCAGCAGCTCCTGGGCGGCGGCGAGGCTCTGGTCCTCCGCATGCCCGAGGTCGAGCGGCACCATCGCGGGGCTCTCGCGCGCGAGCGTCAGCTCGGCCGACGCGACGACGACGTCGGTCAGCCCGAGGTACTCGAAGACGTGGCGGATCCACGGCTCGCGGTGGTCCCAGCCGTGCCGCGGCGTGCCGGGCCCGTAGCCGCCGCCGGAAGCGAGCGCGAGCACCAGCGTCTTGCCACCGAGGGCACCGGTCCCGTCCGCGCCGACGGTGATCCCTCGCACCAGGATCCGGTCGATCCATGTCCGGACGGTGCTCGGCGCGGTGAAGTTGTAGAGCCCGGCGCCGAGGACGATGACGTCGGCCGCCAGGACCTCGTGGGCCAGCTCCTCGCCGAGCGCCCGCTGCTCGCGCTGCTCGTCCGTGAGGTCGCCCGGCAGCGTGACGTGGGCGACGTAGACGCCCTCGTCCATGTGCGGGACCGGGTCGGCCGCGAGGTCGCGGTAGCGCACGGTCCCGTCGGGGTTGGCGGCGCGCCAGGCGTCGACGTAGTCGGCGGACAGGCGGCGGCTCCGCGACCCGGAGGTGCGGAGCGAGGAGTCGAGATGCAGGAGGCTGGGCATACCGTAGGAATGGCACAACTATTTGTAACTACCTACGCTTTGCAGATCTCGACGGTTGCGCGGGTATGATCGAGTCGATGACCGACGCGCTGAAGCCCGACCATGCGGTGTCCTCGCTGGGGCTGCTCGCGCACATCTCCCGCGTCGCGCGCCACGAGGTCGACGCGGTCGCGTCGGTCGGCGATCTGCGGCCGGGGCACGTCGTCGTCCTGACGACGCTGCGCGAGCACGGCGCGGGAACGCAGCGTGCCCTCGCGGCCGCGCTGCGCCTGGATCCGAGCAGCCTGGTCGGCCTGCTCAACGACCTCGAGGATCGAGGCCTGGTCTCGCGCCGCCGCGACCCCGAGGATCGCCGGCGGCACATCGTCGCGCTCGAGGACGCGGGCCGCCGCTGGCTGACCTCCGCCGAGGGCGAGCTCGCGCCCGTCGAGGACCGGGTCTTCCGCGCGCTGTCCGCCGAGGAGCGCCGCACGCTCCACGCGCTGCTGACCCGCGCGGTCAGCGGCCACGCGCCCCCCGCGGGTTGGGAGCCGTCCACCGACTGCGCCCCGTCGGTCGACGATGCCCCCGCCGCGGCCGACTGCTGACGGTCCGCCACCGGGCCCGGCTACCGGAACGGCACGCGCTGCAGCGTCTGGATGTCGCAGGTCGTGCTCTGCGGCCCGCCGCCGGGGCCGTCGACCTGCAGGACGCTGTCGTTGGAGAACGACCCGGTCGACCGGGAGCCCGGCCGCCGCGACGCCCAGGTGAACGACCAGGACGCGATCCGTGGCGCCTGGTCGGACCTGACCGGCCGGCCGACCGACGAGCGCTTCCGCCTGGTGCCGCCGGTGCACAGCGACCACGGCGTCGACCTGCGGCTCGGCGCCAACGTCTTCATCAACCACGGGTGCACGCTGAACGACATCGGCGGCATCGACATCGGCGCCGACACGATGATCGGGCCGAACGTCACGCTCCTCACCTCCGGGCATCCGGTCGCGGTCGTCACCCGCGACGTCCCCCCGGCGACCCTCGTGGCCGGCAACCCGGCACGCGTGCTGCGGTCGGTGGGTTGAGAGTCGGGCGGAGCCGCCGACGTCGACGGGCTCGAGCGGCGTCCGGCGCGTCACCACGCGCCGGACGCCGTGTGCATCAGAGCGACTTCAGGAGCGCCACGATCTTCGGCAGGTCCGCGGGCGCGATGCAGCTGGGCTTCGCGTCCTGCGTCAGCGGCGTGAACTTGCCCGCCTTGATCTGCTGCGGGAACCAGCACGTCGTGAACGTCGGCTTGCCGGCGACGTAGTTCAGCGGCGGCGTCAGGCCGTCCACCGTCTCGTTCTTGAACGTGTAGAGCCCCTTCAGCACGTCCGCCGGGGTCGACGTCGGCTTCAGCTTCGCCCGCTCGGCGGCGAGCTTGAACGCCTGGCCGCCCGCCCAGACCGAGACGTCGGTCTCGTTGTACTGGTCGCCCTTGGCGACGCCGGGCTGGTACTGGTCGAGCGCCTGGTGGAACGTCCTGAGCGCCGGGATCGACGTGTCGGCGAGCACCGGGTTGGACTGCGTCGCGATCGTCCCTTCCATGCTCGCCTGGTCCTGCCACACCGTGCCGGTGGTGGCCGACACGTTCAGCTGCCTGGGCTTGTAGCCCTGCTGGGCGCACTGGTCGGCGACCCGGAGCACCGTCGTCGCGTTCTCGACGATCGACAGTCCGTCGACCCCCTTGGCCTTCGCGGCGAGGCAGGCGGCGGTGTAGCTCGGCTGCGAGACCGTGATCTTCTGGACGAACGGGACGTTGACGCCCACGATCTGGCCGAGGCCGGCCAGCAGCTTCGCGCCGAGCGAGCACGCCGCGACTTCCGCACACGGCATCAGGCCGACGTTCTTCACGCCCGCCTTCTTGGCCTCCACGAGCAGGCCGTAGTCGAACGTGACCGCCTGCGTGCCGGTCGGGAAGAACAGCGGGTTGCTCGTGTAGTCCTGCTGGAACTCGGCCGATCCGATGACCGGCACCTTCTTCGCGGTGATGTACTTCTGGAACGACTCCGTAACCGTGCTGGTCGAGCCGACGAGCGCCTGGACCTTGTCCTGCTCGACGAGCTTCTTGACGATCTGCGCAGCCTTCGTCGGATTGCCGGCGTCGTCCGCGACGATGACCTTCACCGGGTGGCCGTTGATGCCGCCATTGGCGTTCGTGTACGACTCCCACGCCTTGATGGTCTCGTCCGCGGCGCCCAACGAGGCCGCCTGCGGGCCCGAGAAGCTGCCGATGTTGCCGACGACGATCGGGGCGCCCTTCGGGGCGTCCGCCGCCGGAGTGCTCGACGTCGAGGCGCTCGAGGCCGTGCTGGCCGTTGTCGAACTGGTGCTGTCCGAACCGCTGCCACAGGCCGTCAGGCCGAGGGCCAGTGCCAATGCGGCTCCGACCGCCACAACTCTGCGTTCTCTCATCCTTGTTCTCCTTGCTCCGGGGGTCGTTTCGGCGACCGCCCGCCCGAATCGGCGGGACGAACCGATAAACGGCGCGACCAGGCGACGCAGGCGGCGACGCGCAGGCCACCGGCGGGGCAGTGGCGCCGACATGGGTCGCCGACCGACACCGCCGTCATGCCGGATGCCGCGCGCGGAGGCGGCCGGTTCGGCCGGCCCCCGCGCCGCCGGCGTGCCGGCGGCGCGGGACATCGGCCGGAGGGACCCTCGACCGTCACGTCGACGCCCCTCCCGCGATGTCCGCCCCCAGGTAGCCCGCGAGGACCGCCTCCTCATCGAGCTCCGTCGGCGGACCCGAGAACGTCACGCGGCCACGGTTGAGCAGGTGCACCGTGTCCGACATCGCCAGGGCACGGTTCACGAACTGCTCGACGATCAGCAGGGTCACGCCGGATCGCGCGAGCGCCTGCAGGCTCGCGAAGATCTCGTCGACCACGCGCGGCGCGAGCCCCATGGACACCTCGTCGAGCAGGACGACCTTCGGGCGGGCCAGGTAGCACCGGGCGAGCGCCAGCATCTGCTGCTGGCCGCCGGACATGCTGCCGGCCCGTTGCCCCAGCCGATCGCGCAGGGCCGGGAACGCCTCCAGCGCCTCGTCCACCGGGGCGTCCCTCACGCCCGGCGGGGCGAGCAGCCGCAGGTTCTCCCGGACCGAGAGCCGCGGGAAGACGCCGCGGCCCTCCGGGATCAGGCACATCCCGGCCTTCGCCCGGCGGCTCGGAGTGAGGCGCGTGACGTCCTCGCCCCCGAGCAGCACGGTCCCCTCGGTCGGCCGCATCAGCCCCGAGGCGAGGTTGAGCAGCGTGGTCTTCCCCGCGCCGTTGGGGCCGAGCAGTGCGGCGATCGTCCCGGTCCGCACGCTGAGATCGACGTCCCACAGCGCGCGCGTTCGCCCGTAGGACGCGGACACGCCGCGCAGCTCCAGGGCCGATGACGTCCCGGGCGCGGTCGTCGGACCGGGCACGCCCGACGGAGCTCCGGTGGCGTCGGGCTGCGGCGAGGTGGTCATGCGCCCGCTCCGTCCGTGGCCGCGGCGGCGAGCTCGGCGTCGTCGCCCTCCCCGAGGTACGCGGCACGCACGACGTCGGCGTCCAGCACCTCCGACGGCGGCCCCTCGAACAGCGGCTTGCCGAAGTCGAGCACGTAGATCTGCTCGCACACCTCCATCACGAGCGACATGTCGTGCTCGACGAGCAGGATGCCGACGCCGCGCTCGGCGACGACGCGCTGGAGGATGCGGCCGAAGCGCTCCGTCTCCACGTGGTCGAGGCCCGACGACGGCTCGTCCAGGAGCAGGACGCGGAACGGGCCGGCCAGGCAGCGCGCCAGCTCGACGAGCCGTCGCTGGCCGGTCGACAGCGAGCCCGCGGGACGCCCGGCCACGTCGTCGAGCTCGCAGAGCGCCAGCGCGCGGTCGGTCGCGACCCGCATCGCGCGCTTCTGCCCCGGCGTGGAGAGCAGGTGCGAGAACGGGTTCGGGCCGGCACGCGAGCCCTCCCAGCCGATCGCGACGTTCTCGCGGACGCTCAGGGAGTCGAACAGCTCCATCCGCTGGAACGTGCGGCCCAGCCCCCGACGAGCGCGGGCGGACGGCCCGCGACGTGTCACCTCGGATCCGTCGAAGACGACGTGCCCGTCCGTCGGGCGCAACAGCCCCGAGCAGGCGTTGAACGTCGTCGTCTTCCCGGCGCCGTTCGGGCCGATCAGGCCGGTGATCCGACCGGTCGGTGCCGCCATCGAGAACCCGTCGACGGCGACGTTGCCGCCGAAGGTGACCCGGAGGCCCGTGACCTCCAGCGACGCGGGCACCACCCGGTCCGCGGCCGCGCCCGCCAGGCCTGGGGTGGCCGCCTTCGCGAGCGCCTTGCCACCCGCGGCTCCAGCCGGCTTCGAGCCTCCCACGGCCTGCGCCGGCGTCCAGTCGCCCGCGGCCTCGGCCGACTTCCGGTCGCCGACCGCCGCGGCCGGCTCGCCGTCGCCGGCGGCGGGGCCGGCCGCCGTCCCGGGGACGACGACCGGGGTCCGGCGGAACAGCCGGTCGATCGCGTCCCGCACGACGGCGGGGGTCTCGAACGCCCGGCCCGGGAGGACCGCGTAGGCGACCGCCGAGACGCCGAACCCGAGCTGCAGCCAGTAGGCGGTGGCCTCGCCGTCGAGGTACGAGGGCACCACGATCAGCAGGCCGGCGGCCATCACCGCGTACCACGGCTCGCGACCGAGGCAGACAACCACGAGCACGAGGTACGTCAGGGACAACAGCGGCGGATAGGAGATGTTCGAGATCGTCTCCTGGCCCGCGCCGACCAAGGCACCGCCGATCGCCGCCATGAAGGCGGAGAGGCAGAAGACGAGCGTGCGGGTCACGTTGACCGAGGTGCCGCTCGTCGTCAGCGCCGTCGGGGAGTCGGCCATGCCTCGCAGCAGCCGGCCCAGCCGGCTGCGCCCGAGCACGACCACGAAGAGCGTCGCGACGACCGCGAAGCCGAGGACGAGGAAATAGAAGCTCTTGTCGCTCGTGAACCCGCTCGGCCGGGGCACGTCGGTGCCCAGGCCGGTCGAGCCGAACATGAAGTCCTGGGGGTAGAACATGTAGTTCAGCGCGACGCCGAAGCCGAACGTGGCCAGCGCCAGGTAGAGGCCCGTCAACCGCATCGCCGGGATCGCCAGGAGCGCGCCGATCGGCACGGCGATGAATCCGCTGCACAGGAGCGCCAGGAACCACGGGACGTGCTGCTCCGTCACGAGGTGGCCCAGGGCGCACGCCCCGATGGCGGCGAACGCGACATGGCTCAGCGAGACCTGTCCGGACAGCCGGACGAGCAGGCCGAGCGAGAGGAAGATGATCACCGTACCTACGGCGGTCGTCCAGTCCGCGAGGTGGATCCCCGCGAACGACGGCACGAGCACGAGCACGAGCAGCAGCACCACGCCGGCCCCGATCGAGAGCGGCGCGGGCGGCGTCCAGGCGCCCTTCGCCCGCGGGAGGACCCTGACGCGCTCGACGAGGTACCGCTTCGGGAAGACGAGCAGGACGACGAAGAGCACGATGAACGGCAGGGCCGGCGTGACGCTCGCGAGGAGGCCCGTCGTGAACCATTTCGTGCTGAGCGACGCGAGGACGCCGATCCCGAGGCCGCCGGCGAACGTCAGGGGCAGGCTCGTGAAGCCCCCCAGGGCGGCCGCGCCGAAGGCCTGGACCACGAGCAGCGTCAGCAGCGTCGGGTCGAGCGGCAGCAGGCTCGCGAACAGGACACCAGAGAGCGACGCGAGGGAGACCCCGATGATCCACGAGAGCCGGCGCACCCGGACCGGGTCGGTGCCGGCGAGGTCGAGCAGCGACGCGTCGTCGACGATCCCGCGCATCGCGACCCCGGACCGCGAGATCCGGAAGAAGGCGTAGAGCAGCGCCGTCACGCCCACGGCGATCGCCACCGTCACGATGTCCGCGTACTGGACGGTCGTCGAGCCGATCGTCGTCTGGCCCTTCGCGAGGAACACCGGGATCGTCCGGGTCTCCTCGACCCCGTAGATCAGGAGGACGATGGCCTGCACGATCAGGGCGATGCCGACCGTCGCAGCGACCTGGCTGGCGAGCGACGCTCTACCGATCGAGCGGCCGACGAGCTCGATCGCCAGCGCGATCGGGATCGGGGCGACGAAGACGCAGACGAAGGCGGCGACCGGCCATGGCACGTCGTGCTTGATGTGCAGCGTGTAGAAGAGGTACGCGGAGACCGTCGCGAGTGATCCGTGGGCGAAGTTGAAGACGCCCGAGGTCTTGTTGGTCAACACGAGGCCGACGGCGGCCAGCCCGTAGACCGCTCCCGTGACGAGCCCGGAGATGATGTAGGGAAGCAGCATCGTTCAGCGCCTGTGGGACGGGAGGGGATGGGCTACGGGGGAAGGTGTTCTCATCGGCGGCGTTGTGTGCTCCGCTCGAGAGGACGGCCCCGAGATCGGCGGGCGCGCCCAGACGTGTACGGCGTGTGCTGCAATCATCTCGGCGACACCCTAGGCGTCACGCGTTCTCCCAGTACGGGATGCCGACCATTCGTTGAGACGCTCACGGACCGCCCGTTCGAAACGCGGCGTGCGCGGCCGTTCTTCGAGGTACGGACGCTCGATGTCGCACCGCCTGCGCAGCGCGCAGGGCTGTTCCCGAAGCGGGCCATGCCCAGCGCCAGTCGACCGTTCCACCCCGTGGTCGCCAACGGTCGCTCTCGGCCCGATCGGGGGGCGGCAGCCCGAGGGCTCACCGGTTGCGACGTCGTCCGTTGGATCACGCCACGACCCTAGGCACGGATTCGCCGCGTATCGGGCTGCTCTCCCCAACGGTGTACGACGCTCTCCCCAAAGAGGTAGCCGGTTGTACTGTTCCGAAGGCCTGAAGGCCACCGGGCCATTCGCGACCCACGGCGACCGGCGCGAATCGGCGGGAGCTGGTCGAGCACGACCAGCACCGACAGCAGGCAGCGGGGCGCCGGCATCGGCCTGGAGCCTCACGTGTGGGGTTCCGTTCCGGTCCTTCCCGCCTCCGGGAGGCCACCCCGACCCAGCCCCGCCGCGTGCTCACACCTCAGGTGCGCGACGTCGAGGCACGACCCCACGCCGTAGAATCCCGGTCCCATCCCCGCGGGCGCCTCGGCGGTCGCAGGGCCCGCACGGCTGAAGCGAGCACCATGTACCGGACGCAGCGATGAACGTCGGAGTCTTGCTCCTCGGGATCGTCTGGATCGCCGTCGGGGTCACCGCCTCCCTGACCGCGACCGGCAGGATCGACCTCGCGAAGTCCGGCGAGCTGACGCCGATCACCCGGCGCAACTGGCAGCGCGCCAGCCTGCTCGCCCTGAGCCTCGGCGTCGTCTCCGTCGTCACGAGCTTCCTCTGACTCCGGGGCTGCGACGGACGGGGCCACGCGCACGACCGGCGCGTCCCGCCCGGGGCCCGGGCGCCGGAGGGTCCGTCCGACGTCACCACCTCCGCGCACCAGGATGTGTCCGTGCGAGGATCGAGACGCGCGAGGAGCACGCGGCCATGGAGCGGGCCGGCGCGGCCTCTCCCCGGGCGGCCCCGGAACCGCCCACCACTACGATCCGTCCATGAACGTCGCCGACATCGCCGGTCGCCTCCCGCTCCCGGAGGCCGCCCGCCGGCGGTTGCCGGTGCCGACGGAGCAGATCGCCGTCGTCCGCTTGGAGGGGGTCATCACCCCGGCCGGGTCGGGCGGCGGACCGATGCGCCGGGGCGGGATCACCCTCGAGGGCCTCGAGTCGACGCTGACCAAGGCGTTCGAGCTGTCCGGCCTCAAGGCCGTGGCGCTGGCGATCAGCTCGCCCGGCGGCGCGCCCACGCAGTCCGCGCTGGTCGCCGACCGGATCCGCGGGCTGGCGGCCGAGCACGAGGTCCCGGTCATCGCGTTCTGCGAGGACGTCGCCGCGTCGGGCGGCTACTGGCTGGCGTGCGCGGCGGACGAGATCGTCGCGCACCCGACGTCGCTGGTCGGGTCGATCGGCGTCGTCTCCGGCGGGTTCGGGCTGCACGAGGCGATCGGCAAGTACGGCATCGAGCGCCGCCTGCACACCGCCGGCGAGAACAAGGCCCGGCTCGACCCCTTCCAGCCGGAGCGCGCGGAGGACGTCGCCTGGCTGCGCGGCGAGCTCGACGAGCTGCACAAGCTCTTCACCGGCTGGGTCCGCGAGCGCCGCGGCGACCGACTGACGGGCGACGAGCAGACGGTCTTCAGCGGCGAGGTCTGGACCGGCGCGCGGGCGAAGGAGCTCGGCCTGATCGACGGGCTCGGCACCCTGCGCGGCGTGCTCGGCGCGCGCTACCCCGACGCGAAGATCACGCCCATCGGGTCGAAGGGCTCGTTCGTTCGCGCCGCCCTCGGCCTCGGCGCGGCGGCCACGGGTCGCGACCAGACGGTCCCCGCGATGCTGGGCGCGCTCGAGGACCGGGCGGCCTGGGCGCGGTTCGGGCTCTGAGGCACAGCCGCCGGCGGGTCGATCCGACGTCGGCCCCGCCCGGCGGTTGCGGCCCGCGCGCGCTCGATCCGTCCTCGGTCGGGTCGTCGACCGAGCCGCCGAGGTGCAGCTTGCGGGTCGTGAGCTCGTCGACGATGTCGCGCGCGTCGGGGAGCGAGCGGGTGAGACGGTCGACCGTGGTGCCCACGAGCAGGTCGCCGGACCGGCAGGCCGCGAGCACTTCACGAAGACCGGGCCGCGCACGGTTGGTGCCGTTGAGGCCGTGGTCGACCCGGATCCGTTCGGCCTCGCCCCCGAGCGCCTGCAGCGTGGTGCGTCGCGCGGTCGGCTCCTGCGCTGCGGTCGAGACGCGGGCGTCGCCGATCGTCCGCTCGCTCACCCGCGGAAGTGCCGTATGACGCCCCCTTCCCGGGAAGCAATTCGGACGGGTCTATCGGGACACCGAGCACGTGCTCATACCAAAGAGTTGCATGGGCGCCGCGGATCCAGGCTGTCGTTCCCTTCTGGGACGCCCCCTCCCCCGGTCCAGGCGGTCGGCTATCGGCGGACTGCGATCGCCTAGCTTGAGCGCCGTTTGTGCGTCCCGCGCGCGATATCGCGCAACCCGTCGACCTCGACGGGCGGGCCGGTCCTGGTCAGCCCCAGAAGATGCAGGTCGGGTCGCGCTCGACCTCCTCCAGGAGCGGCGCCACGGTCCGGCCGGCGTGACGGGCGCCTGACGGCTTCGCCGGGCTGGTTAGTGCGTGCTGGTATGCATATACTGGCCGTACCGGAGAGCGTCGTATCCAACCGGGCCTCCACCAGCCAGAGAGCCGCTTTCGAGCGGCTCTTTGTGCGTCACGACCCAGCTGTCGGGGGTGCCGGGTGCAGGTGCACCGTCGTATTCTCTGCGATCGAGGCCCAGATCTCCTCGAGTGCGGCCTGGCTGCGCGGGTCGTTTCCTGCCCGCGACCTGCGGCGGTGCAGGAACGTGATCAGGTCGGTGCCCTGCACGCCGGGTGAGAAGCGGCTGTTGACGAAGACGACGTCGTGCACACGCGACCCTCCTGACGACCGCATCGTCTCTTGGTGGGCCTGGAGCTCGCGGAAGACGTCGCGTGTGGTGCCTTCTTCTTCGTCGGCGATGATCAACGCGTCCTCGCCCGTGTGAGCGAGGTGGCCCTCCAGGAGCGGAAAGAGGCGTCGGACGGCCTCCATCCGGTGAAATCGCACGGGCGAGCGCGGCGGTCGGTCAGCCCATCTCACGCCGACGAGAATGGTCTGCGTTCCCGCGTCCTGCATCGCTCGGACGCCGGCGCGGAACCCGGCGATTCTGAGCGGCGGCGCGTTCTTGATCGGCGCGAACGCTCCGGCTCCGCCGAAGAGCTGCGAGGCGTGAAGCTCGACGTCCTGCGGGATGAGGGACGGGGCGCCGTTGGCGACCAACGCTGCGGCTGCTGCGATCGCGGCTCGAAGCGCAGAGGCTTCGACGGCAGGGACGAGGCAGATGCCCAACCAGTAGGCATCCCCGCGCTCATAGGACTCATCGAGGTACGCGAACCTCATGCGTCTGGCACCCGGGCGCCTGGCTGTCGGGCGGGCCGGATGGACGTCGGTGCGAGATGGGCCACCCCGGGCGTGACGTCGGTGGTCATTCGACCACGAGCGACCGGCGCGCTCGAAGGTCGAGGAGTTCTCGCAGCGTCGCTGCGTCGGGAAGGCGGGCGCTCTGCACGAGATCGTCGAGGGTGATGCCCGCGTCTTCGAGGACACCGAGTGCTTTGTTGAGCAGTGCGGGTTGCTCGAGGGGATGGTCGGGTCCGGGCTCGCGCTGGCGGCCCCATTTGCGCGAGAGGTACTTCATGGCGTTCTGGTGCGCCTGCGGGGTCAGGACCCCGACGTCTTTGCCGCGGTAGAGCAGCGCGGCCACCGACATGCCCCATCGCTCTTTCAGCTGCAGCAGTCGCGCCCAGTCGACGCGTCCTTCGGGCCACTCGTCGCGTAGCGCCTCGGCCGGCACCAAAAACGCGGACGCGAAACGGTGCGCCTGGCGCTCCATGCCCGCGTCTGCCGGTGTGGGGTCTGCGGTGTGCAGCACCGTGTGAGCGAGCTCGTGGGCGGCATCAAAGCGCGAGCGTTCGTAGACCCCTTTGTCGCGGCCCAGGACTACGAGCGGACGGGGCCCGCCCGTCCACGAGAAGGCGTCCACACGAGCCCCCTCGAAGAGCAACCGGACGACAACGAGCCCGCGGCGCTCGAGCTGCCGCACGACGTCAGGGATCGGGTCGTGTCCGAGACCCCACGCGTCTCGGACCGCTCGCGCAGCATGCTCCGCCTGTTCCACCGGATCGCTGGGCGTCAGCTCGAGCCCTGTGGTCGGACGGTACTCGGGGAGCTCGACGTGCCGTTCGATCTCCGCGACCAGCTGCGTCACGAGGCCAGCATGGGCCGCTGCGCGCTCTCGTTCGCGTTGGGTGGTGCTGCGGAGGCTGCGGAAGAACGACTCGGTGACCGACGGCAGCTCAGGCTCGGTGCGAGGTTCGGTGAAGAACGCCACCGGCACCTGAAGGACCCAGGCAAGCTGCTGCAACGTCGACGCTTTCGGTCGCGTTGCGCCGCTCTCGTACTGACTGATCGCCGCCGCGCTGACGTTGGCCTGGCGAGCGAGCTCTGCCCTGGTGATCGCTTTGAGCTGTCGGGCCTGCCGCAGACGTCCGGGCGAGAAAAGAGCGGCGGCGGCGCGGGTGTCGCCGCTCACCCCGTCTCCTCGGCCGGAGCGACCGGCCGCAGCCGAACCGGGAGGTCATCGTCGGACGTCGTCGGCGCCGGACCGGTCGGCGTGCGAGGCAGGCGGCCCCCATGGTCGGCGTCCCCGAACGGCTCGCTCCACGACCACTTGATGTGCTTGCGGACGCCGCCGGCCACGCGCTCCAGATGGAGGTACGGCGCGCCGACGACGGCGCGCTCAAAGCCCGTGACGGAGTCGCCGAACATCACGATCACGATGTTTGCAGCGCCCGTGATCGTCCCTGCGGACCCGTCGAGGCCGAGCGCCATCTGCACGGTGTTGGCAGACGTCAGCTGCTCCTTGATCTTCGAGTCGCTGAACGAGACGTCCTCGACGCTCGCCGCCGCGGGCGGCGCCTTATAGACGTAAACCCGATGCACGACACCATCGCGCTCGACCTCCAGCCACCGGAGGTTGCCGTGCTCACGGTCCTCCACGCCGGCGATCGCTCGAACCTCGACAGCCGCCAGATGCCGCGCGTTGATCGTGACCGCGAGCCCGAAGGTCATCGACGTGTCGCCCAGCTCCTCGGGACGAAAGCGCTCGACGTTCGCCGACCATGCGTCCGTGAACGCCCACAGCAACCGGCGGCGCATCTCCTCGGCTTGCCCATCCGGCGCGATCTCGATCCAACTCACACGCACAGCATGACAGGAGCACCGGCGTATCGAAAGTCAAAACACGACATCTCGACCTCGATCGTAAGTCTACGGCCGCCACCTGAGTCCGGGTAGCCGATCCTCAGCGGGACGCCGGCCCGCGCCGGTTAGCCCTGCGAAAAGACCGCCTGATGGCGATCGACTTCACACCCGGTCCGACGTTGGCCCTGTCGTGCGGTGGGAACGTCAGGCGGGCCTCAGAAGGTCCAGGGCAGCGCCGCGACGATCGCGGCGGTCTCCCCCGCCGTGACCTCCACGCCCGGCTCCGCGCTGCGGCGCAGCAGCGCCAGCGCGAGCGGCCCGTGCACCGGCGACAGCACCGCGGTGCCTACCGTCCCGAGCTCCGCGCCCGCGGCGTCGCGCACCGGCTCCCCCGCGATCAGCGGCGTCGCCGACCGCAGCCCGCGCAGTGTCCGGTGGACGGTGCCGCTGCGGTCCTGGCGCAGGACCGTCTGCATCCCCGGGTAGAGCGCCTTGTCGAGCGCGACGACATCCGGGACGAGGCCCGCGTCGGCGGGCAGCGTGCGCTCGTCCAGCTCGGAGCCGTAGCCGGCGCGACCCGCCTCGACGCGCAGGACCTCCCACAGCGCCTCGTCACCCGGGACGGCACCGCCGGCGACGAGCGCCCGCACGACGGCCGGAGCGTCCTCCACCGGCAGGCGCAGGTCTACGCCGTCGGGCGTGCGGATCGCACGGGCCTCCACCCCGCCGACCGCGACGAGGCGATGATCGTGCTCGGCGGCCCCATCGTCGAGCCCCGCGGCCGCGGCGGCGCCCGGCCCGACGAGGCTGATCTGGGTCTCCTGCAGCGTCCGCTTGCCGAGGTCGATCTGCCAGCCGACGCGCCCGCGGTGCAGCGCGACGTAGATCCCCTGCAGCGCCGGGCGCTCGCAGTCCAGCAGGAGCGCGTCCCCCGCGCGGAGGATCCGCAGCGTGCCGAGCAGCGCGCCCTTCGCCGTCAGCAGCGCCCCCATCCGGCCGGCGCCGTCGAGGATCGTGGCGACGTCGACCGTGACGTGCGCCTGGACGAACGGGATCGTGTCGAGGCCGGTGATCGCGAGCTTGCCGACCTCGGGCCGCTCGATCAGCGCGACGCCCTCACGGGCGGCGCGGTGGGCCGCGGCGAGCGGGGACGTCGGGGCGTCGGCGGGCATGCCCCCACCGTGCCACACCCGTGACGCGGCCCGCCCGCCCCCGCGACCACGCGACACCGACGACTCCCGGACCCTCCGCGGCCGCCGCGTCCGACGGGCGCGGCGGGAGGGTCAGTCGGCCAGCTCGGCCGGCCCGAACGACCGCGTCCGCACCACCGGCTCGCCGGCCGCGTCGGACGCGTCGAGGTCGACGTCCGCGACGATCTGGAAGTCGCGGTGGTCCTCCGGGTCCAGCGCGATCTGGCGGACGATCCAGTGGCGGCCCTCGACGCCGGGCGGGTCGCGGTCGATCAGGAGCAGCTCGGGCGAGCGCGCCTGCGGACCGGCGACCAGTTCCTCGTAGGTCTCCCAGTAGGCGTCCAGCGCCTCGCGCCATGCCGGCGCGCGCATGGTGATCCGGCCCGGGGGCTCGGTCAGGGCGGCCGCGGCGGCGTCGAGGCCGGCGAGCTCGTCGGCGCGGTCGCGGGCCGCCAGCCGGATCTTCAGGAACATCGCGTTGCGGACCATCACCGTGAAGTTCTTGACGTTCGCGGTGATCGGCCGCGCCGGGGGCGGCGGGGCGCCGGCGGCCATCGCGGCGGACGCAGCGGCGACGGACTCCGGGTCCGTCAGGGCCTCCCACTCGTCCAGCAGGCTCGAGTCGGTCTGGCGGATCGTCTCGCCCAGCCACTCGATGATCTCCTCGAGCTCCGGGGTCTTGACCTCCTCCGGCACCGTCTGGCGCAGCGCCCGGTAGGCGCTGCTCAGGTAGCGCAGGACGAGGCCCTCGGAGCGCGCGAGGTTGTAGTGGGAGACGAACTCGGTGAACGTCCGCCCCCACTCGTGCATGTCGCGGACGACGGACTTCGGCGAGAGGTCGGACTCGCGGACCCACGGGTGCGTCTCGCGGAAGGTGCGCAGCGCGTCGAGCAGCGGCTCGGCGAGCGGCTTGGGGTAGGTGACCTGCTCGAGCAGCTCCATCCGCTCGTCGTACTCGATGCCCTGGGCCTTCATCTCGGCGACGGCCTCGCCGCGCTCCTTGTTCGCCTGCGCCATCAAGACCGGGAACGGGTCGTCGAGGATCGCCTCGACGACGGAGAGCACGTCGAGCGCGTACGTCTCGGCCTCGGGGTTCAGCAGCCCGAACGCGCCGAGCGCGAACGACGCCAGCGGCTGGTTGAGCGCGAAGTCGTCCTGCAACTCCTCGGCCAGCCGCAGCGTGCGGCCGTGCTCGTCCGGGTCGGCCAGCCACTGCAGGACGCCGGCGGCGACGAGCTCGTCGCCCAGCTCCTGCGCCTGCGCGTAGAGCTTCTCCTGGCCGCCCGGGTCCTCGTGGTTGTCGCGCATCAGCGCGGTCATCGTCTCGACGGGGTCCGCCGGCTGGTTGACGACGTTCAGGAGCATCGAGTGGTTGACGCGCATCCGCGAGACGAGCGCCTCGGGCGTCGCGGTCTTCAGCCGCTCGAACGTCTCCTCCGTCCAGCTGACGGCGCCGTCCTGGGGCTTCTTCGTCTGGACCTTGCGGCGCTTCTTCGGGTCGTCCCCGGCCTTCGCCAGCGCCTTCTGCCGCTCGATCACGTGCTCGGGCGCCTGGGCGACGACGTAGCCCTGGGTGTCGAAGCCTGCGCGGCCGGCGCGGCCGGCGATCTGGTGGAACTCGCGCGCCTTCAGCAGCCGGTGGCGGGAGCCGTCGTACTTCGCCAGCGCGGTGAAGACCACGGTGCGGATCGGCACGTTGATGCCGACGCCGAGCGTGTCCGTCCCGCAGATGACCTTCAAGAGGCCGGTCTGCGCGAGCTGCTCGACCAGGCGCCGGTAGCGCGGGAGCATCCCGGCGTGGTGGACGCCGATGCCGGAGCGGACGAGCTTCGACAGCGTCCGGCCGAACCCGGACGTGAAGCGGAACGCCCCGATCACGTCCGCGATCTGCTGGCGCTCCTCCTTCGTACAGAGCTTCACCGAGAGCAGCGACTGCGCCCGCTCCATCGCCGAGGCCTGCGTGAAGTGCACGACGTAGATCGGCGCCTTGTCGGCCTGGACGAGCTCCTCGAGCAGCTCGTGCAGCGGATCGACGGACCACGAGAACGTCAGCGGCACGGGCCGCTCGGCGTCGTCGATCAGCGCGGTGTCGCGGCCCGTCCGGCGCGTGAGGTCCTCGGAGATCCGGGAGACGTCGCCGAGCGTGGCGGACATCAGGAGGAACTGCGCCTGCGGCAGGAGCAGCAGCGGCACCTGCCATGCCCAGCCCCGCTGGCCGTCGGCGTAGTAGTGGAACTCGTCCATCACGACCTGGCCGACGTCGGCCTTCGCGCCCTGGCGCAGCGCGATGTTCGCCAGCACCTCGGCGGTGCAGCAGATGATCGGCGCGTCGTCGTTGACCGACGCGTCGCCGGTCAGCATGCCGACGTTCTCGGCCCCGAAGATCTCGCACAGCGCGAAGAACTTCTCCGACACGAGCGCCTTGATCGGCGCGGTGTAGAACGTCACGCGTCCCTCGGCCAGCGCTGCGAAGTGCGCGGCGATCGCGACCATCGACTTGCCCGACCCCGTCGGCGTGGCGAGCACGACGTTGTTGCCGGAGAACAGCTCGATCGCCGCCTCCTCCTGGTGCGGGTAGAGGTTCAGGCCGGCGTGGGCCGCCCAGTCCGTGAAGGCGTCGTAGAGGGCGTCGGCGCTGGGCTCGGAGGGAAGGGCGTCGACCAGGGTCATAGGGGCGACGGGGACGCTACCGGTCCGGCCCGCCGCCGAACGACGAGGGACCTCCCCGATGCGGCCCGGCGGAGCGCCGAGCATCGTGCCGGTCATGCCGCCCCGCGCCCGTCCCGCGTCGCTCCTCGCTCTCGTGATGGTGCTGCTCTGCGCCGCCGTCCTCGCGCCGAGCGCCGCGTCGGCGACCGCCGCCCCGGCCTACGAGGCGAGCGCGGCGTCCACCGCCAAGGAGACCTGGACCTTCAAGGGCGCCGGCGCCCCGAAGCCGTGCCGGTCCTGGACCCAGGCCTCCGGCACGGTCAGCGTCCGCGTCTTCGCGAAGGGCGGCTTCCGGATCACGCGGATCCCCGGCCTCGGCACGACGGGTGGCCTGACCGATCCCCAGGATCCGAGGATGAACATCAAGCGGCAGGTCGACTACCGGATCCACCAGGTCGGCACGACCCCGGACTGCACGCCCTGCGGGCCGTCCAGCGAGTTCGGGACCTGCGGCGACGCGATCCCGGACCTCGTCGGCGCGCCCGGCTGCGAGCCGGCGGCCGCGCCCGGCGGCACGGTGCTCGCGACCATCAGCGGCAGCACGCTCGTGACGAAGGCCGTCGCCCCGAGCGCGTCGATCCTGCGGCGCTGCTCGTCGCTGGTCCCCGCGGGCGTCCCGGTCGGATCGCCGGAGCCGAAGCTCGTGCCCATGCGCTTCCCCGGGGCGCTGCGCCGGATCCAGCGCCTGAAGGTCGGAGAGAGCGCGAAGTTCGACCGCGCCGTCGACCGCGGGCCGGACTGCAAGCGACCGAGCGGCGAGCTGCGGACGTGCACCCGGCACCGGACGGGCGTGACCGTCACGCGGACGCGGTGACCCGGGCGCCAGGGCCGTCCGCCCGCCTCCGGCGGCACCGGTGACGACGGCGGAGTCGAGCGTCGTTCCTACCCCTGCGCCGTCGGGCGCACCACGATCTCCCCCACGTCGACGTCGTCGGGCTGCTCGATCGCGAACGCGACGGCCCGGGCGATGGCGTCCGGCGTGATCCCCATCTCCATCGCGTCGGCGATCCCGGCGCGGACGTCGGGGTCGGTCATCGAGTCGGTGATGTTCGTCCGGATCATGCCCGGCGAGACGGTGCTCACCCGCAGGTGCGGGCCGGCCTCCTGGCGGAGCCCCTCGAGGATCGTCCGCACCGCGTTCTTCGTCCCCGCGTAGACGGCCTGCAGCGGCACGATCTTGATCCCGGACGTCGAGACGACGGTGACGATCTGCCCCGACTCCTGGCCCGGAACCCCGGCAGGACGGCGGCGATCCCGTGCAGGACGCCGCGCAGGTTCACGTCGATCATGTCGTCCCAGTCGTCGAAGCGGAGCGCGTCCATCGCCGAGATCGGGCCGATCCCGGCACTTCGGCGACAAGCGCGAGGTGCTGTTCGCGAACGAGGACGAGCTGCGCCGCCGGATGCCGATCATCGCCGCGACACCGGAGCTCCAGGAGCGCGAGCTGATCAAGCTCGCTGCGTGGCGCGCGGCGCTCGACGCGGCGCTGCGCAACCGGGGCGTCGACGCCGCCGAGGCGCACCTGGCCGCCGAGGTCTCGATCGCCGTCCTCAACGTGGCCGCCGGGCGCTGGCTGGCCGACGACACCGGTGGGGACGACCTGCCGGCGCTCGTCCGCGCGACCTCGGCGTCGCTGCGGGCACTCACCTGATCCGTCGCTCGGGCCCGGGGCGCCGGGCGCGCTCGCCGGCGTCCGCGTCGGCGCTCCACCGCTCAGCGCAGACTGGCCCGGAGGTCCTTCACGAGCAGCACGAGGTGGAGCGGATCGGTCGGGGACACCGCGAACCCGAACCGCTCGTAGAACGCACGCGCCCGGTCGTCGACGGCGTGCACGACCAGCGCCCGGACCCCGATCGCATCGGCGGCGGACAGCGTCCGGCGCATGGCGTCGGCCAGCAGGAACGCGCCGAGGCCACGCCCCTGGACCCGCTCGTCGACGGCCAGGCGCGCCAGGAGCACGACCGGAATCGGGTGGCGCGGCATCCCCGCCCTCACGCGACCGGGCACGCCTCGCGGTTCGATCCCACCCGCGGCGAGCGCGCTGTACCCGACGACCCGAGATTCGTCCTCGCGATCCACGACGACGTAGGTCCGGGCCGACCCCGCACCGACGGCCGCGCGCGCGTGGCGACGCAGCCAGGAGTCCAGCGACTCGACACCGCTCGTGAACGCCGCGGTCGCGTGCGCGGCCGTCAGCAGCTCCGGGTCCGAGAAGCGCTGACCACTCACGCCGGTCGCGGGCGACCGAAGAGCTCACGCACCGCAGGGACGTCCCGCGCCGGCTCGTCCAGCGCGGCGTGGAACGCGGCCCACTGCTCCTCGTCGAGCACGAACCGCGAGCGGTCGGCCAGGACCCGCTCGGAACGCTCACGCGCACCCTGAAGCACGAACGACGAGAGCGACTCCCCCGCCGACTCCGCGGCGCGCCGGAACAACGCGTCGTCGGCGTCGTCGACCCGCACGTTCAAACGGTGGTTCTTCACGCTCGCCATGGCGCCATTGTACTCACAGTGTGCGACGCCGTTGTGCTCGGCGGCCCGGCCGCGACGGACCATGTCCTACCGAGCGACTTCCGGGACCACGGATCCGACCGGCGGCCCGAACGCCGCGCGCGCCCGGTCCAGCAGCACCCGCAGCGCTGCGCTCGGCGTCCCACTCCACGCGAGCGCGAGGACGGCCGGAGCGACGAGGTCCTCGATGGCGACCGGATGGAGCCGGTCGTCCAGCCCGTCGACCATCGAGGCCGCCAGGACGGCGGCCCCCAGGCCCCGGACGGCGAGGTCGATCACCGCGTCCGGCGCGCTGGCCTGCAGCGCGACGTCGGGTGACAGGCCGGCGGCGGCGCACGAGCGGTCGAACACCGTCCGGATCCCGGTGCCCTCCGGCAGGCAGACGACCGGGTGGACCACGACGTCGGCCAGCGGCGCACGCCGGCGGCCGGCGAGCGGATGCCCCTCAGGGACCGCCGCGACCAGCCCCTCGCTGATCACGACGTGGGCGTCCAGGTCCGCGTCCGGGCGCCCGGAGGTGCCGACGAGCGCGACGTCCAGCTCGCCGCGGCGCACCCGGTCGACGAGGACGTCGGACGTGTCCTCGACGAGCGCGAGCTCGACGCCCGGGTGGTCGCGGTGGAAGGCGGCGAGCGCGTCGAACAGCGGCGTGATCGTGCAGCCGGTGACCATGCCGACCTCCAGGCGTCCGCGGACGAGGCCGGTGACGTCGTCGACCGCCCGCCGCACCGCTGCCGCCGAGGCCAGCGCCGCCCGGGCGTGACCGAGGATCGCGGCGCCCGCCGCCGTGACGGTCACCGCGCGACCGGAGCGGTCGACGAGCTCCGCGCCGAGCTCCCGTTCCAGCTGCCGCACCTGCGCGCTGACCCCGGACTGGCTGATGTGGACGCGCTCCGCGGCGCGGGTGAAGTTCGCCTCCTCGACGACCGCGACGAAGTACTCGAGCTGCCGCAGGTCCATACGCCGGGATTCTAGTGACGAGAAGAACCAGCTGTTGGACTTCTGGCCCGATCGACGACAGGGTGGTCGTACGGCATCCACGAACCCCGACCCGAGGAGCCCCCGATGACCACCTCCCCCGCCTCCACCGAGCAGGCCCGCACCCCCGAGGACCTGACGCGCCTGTTCGTCGAGCGCTCCAACGCGGGCGACGCCGACGGCGTCGCCGCCCTCTACGAGGAGGACGCCGTGATGGCGTTCCCGCCCGGCAGCATCACGGTCGGCCGCTCCGCGATCCGCGAGCTCTGGGCGCAGGTCCTGGCGAACCGGCCGACGTTCGAGCCGGAGCCGCCGCTGCCGACGCTCGTCAGCGGCGACCTCGCGCTGACCTCGACGCCGCCGAGCGACGGCGCCGGCGCCCGCGCCCAGGTCGTCCGCCGCCAGCCCGACGGCTCCTGGCTGCGCGTGCTGGACCAGCCGGAGTTCCAGGCGCCGGGCGTCTGACGGGACGTCCCGCCGTCGCGCCGGCACCGCCGCCTCCGGAGCCGGGGCGACGCTCACCGAGCGGTCCTGCACCGCCGGCGGAGGGGCGACGTGCGGTCCGTGCCGGACCCCGGAGGTCGGTCGCGGGCGAGCGCCGCCCCGGCCTCCTCGCGGGTCACCCCCAGCAGGAGAAGATCGCGACCCAGAGCCACACGCCGGTCAGCGCGATCACCGGCACGAGCCAGAGCAGCGACGCCCACCAGCCGCCGCGGCGGTCCGACCACAGGCCGACGCCGACGAGCAGGACCCCGGCGATCAGGACGACGATCGCCGCGACGTAGCCGATCCCACCCGGGACCGACACGATCGGGCGGAGGCCGCCGTCGACGGCGCACGAGGAGTCCGCCCAGGCGGCCAGCAGCGACACGCCGCACCCGACGAGCGACACGGCGGCCGCCACCTGGACGACCCACTCCAACCGGTGGACGGCGTGCTCGCCACGCCGTGGGAGGTCCTGGTCCGTGTCGCACGCGTCCACGGCCCACGGGTACCCGGACCGGAGCGGGCCCACCGGCGCCGTCAGGCCTGCCGTGCCGCCCAGGCGCGGATCGCCTTCGAGTGCGCGACGACCGTGCCGTCGGCGAGCACCAACGTCGGCAGCTTCGTGCCGCCCGTGGCGGCCTCCAGGTCCGCCCGCGAGCCGCGGCGCAGGAACGGGATCGGGCTCCCGTGCGCGGCGACGACGGTCTCGTAGTCGACCCCCGCCTCGCGCAGCGCCTCGTGCGCGATGCGGCAGGGGTGGAACGACGGGCCGGCGTCGTCGCCGTGGCAGACGTAGAGGGTCGGCCGCGGGGTGGCGGCCGGGTCGGCGTGGGCAGGGGCGGTCTGGGTCTCCATGTACGTGAGACCCCGCGACGCTGGGATGCTCATCGGTCGCGGCTGTCCGGATGCCGGCTGCCGCGACCGCCGCGGCCGGCATCCGGACCGCGGGCGACGACCGCGCCGCGACCCGTCAGTCCCAGCGCGTGAGCTTGTCCTGCTTGATCAGCGTGATGAGCTTGGTCGCGTACCCCGGGTCGGTCGCGTAGCCCGCCTTCTGGAGGGCCTGGGCGAACCGCCGCGGGCTGCGGCGGTACTTGAACGCCCTGGCGTAGCGGGGGTTCTCGCGCAGGAACAGCCCGTGGTCGACGAACGACCCGCGCATCGTGCGGTAGAGCCGGAACTGCGCGACCTGGCGGACGTCGGTGCCGCCCTCGGACTCGTTCGTCGGCTCGTGCATGCAGCCGACGGCGTTCCTCCCCCACACGAAGACCCCGGTGGCGGGGTTCGCCGACTGCGCCTTGATGCCGAAGTAGTTGTTCGCGTCGGCGGTCTTCGTCCCGTCGCCGGACTCGAGGATCGCCTGGGCGAGGGTCACCGACGCGGGGACCCGGGCGGCCCGGAAGGTCCGGCGCGCCTCGGGTCCGGCCTTCTTCAGGAACGCCGCCCGCGATCGCGGCGCGCGCAGCAGCTTGATCGGCCGGCGCACGAAGCACTGGCCCTGGGTCCCGCCGACGCGCGAGGGCGCCGGGCCACCGCAGAAGGGTGCGACGAGGACGTCCTTCGTCGACGTCTCGGTCAGCGCGTCGGGCAGGTACGCGACCTCGCCGGTCGGCAGCTGGACCTGGTCCCAGACCCGCGACGCGCCGAACCGCCCGTCCTTGCGCTCGCCGGTCGACTGGCAGCTGATGACGAAGTTCTGCCCGTCGGTGACCGGCGGACCCGGCACCGGCGACTGCGGGTCCAGGCGGGTCACGAGCACGCCGCCCGGGGTGTCGAGGCGCACGATCCCGACCGGCGAGAACGCCCTGGTGGTCGCCGCTCCCCCCTGCTCGGCCACCGGCCGGGGGCCGGTCGCGACGGACGCGGTCGCGGTCGGGGCGGTCGATGCGGCACAGAGGCCGGTCGTCGCCAGGGTGAGCAGGACGGGACGGGAGACACGCATGGGACGCGTGCACCGTACCGGCCGGGTCGGAGGCGGGACGCCGCTCCCTCGTCGATGATCCGTGGATGGCGCCGCACCGACGCACCGCGACCCGGGTCAAGGCGGGACAGGTCCAGAAGAAGAACAACTGGGAGGCCTCCGAGCGCAGCATCTTCGCCCGGCCCCAGGACGAGATCCGCCTCGAACGCCGCGATCCGGGGGCCGGCTACCGCCACCTGTTCTCGCTGGCGCAGCTCCGGACGTTCCTCACCCTGCTGCCGGAGTGGGACGAGCTCGCGGTGGGACTCGACGCGATCGTGCTCGACGACGGCAACCAGGGCTGCATGGGCTGGTGCGGGGACGGCGTGGTCGCCGTCTGCGCGTGGGAGCGGGACCTGTGGTGGGAGGACGCGCTCCCGGAGTTCATCGAGGAGCACGCGCCGATCCTCGACCTGCTGGACGTCCGCGCGGAGGAGGAGGACGGACGGCTCGTCGTCCGCTGGACGGAGGACCGCGCCCGGGCCTTCCAGCTCCTGCACATCCTCACGCACGAGCTCGGCCACCACCACGATCGGATGACCACGCGCAGCCGGCGGCAGGCGTCGCGGGGCGAGCCGTACGCCGAGGCGTACGCGATCCGCGCGATGGAGGAGCTCTGGCCGGCGTACGTGCGGGCGTTCGGGCTGTAGCCCGCCGGACGCCACCTTCCGCGGCCCGTCCCCACCGGCCGTCGAGCGCCGGCGGGGCCGTCGGCCGTACCCCGGCCGGACGACTTCGTCACACGCAACGTGGGAAGCGGTACTACAGGGGTGATGGGTGTCTGGCGCAGTCGGCCGCGGTCCGACCACGAACTGCTCTCCCGGGCGGATCCCGCCGCGTTCGGCGAGTTCTACGCCCGCCACGAGCGCGCCGTGCTCGTCTTCATGCTTCGCCGCACGAGCAGCCCCGAGGTCGCCGCGGACCTGACGGCCGAGGTCTTCGCGACCGCGCTGGAGGCCGCCGACCGCTTCGACGGCCGGGACGGCGCCGTCGCGGTGGCGTGGCTCTTCGGGATCGCCCGCAACGTCCTGTCGCACAGCTACCGCTCGGCCCGGGTGCGGCGCGACGCCCGCGAGCGCATGGGGTTCCCGCCGCTCGAGCTCAGCGACGAGACCGTCGAGCACCTCGAGCGGCTCGCCGACGTCGCGCACGGCGAGCAGGCGGTGCGGCTGCTCGACCAGCTGCCGCCGGAGCAGCGCGAGGCCGTGATCGCCCACGTCCTGGACGAGCGCGACTACGCCGAGATCGCCGTCGAGCTGCAGTGCTCCACCGCGGTGATCCGCCAGCGCGTCAGCCGCGGACTGTCCACCCTCCGAAGCCTGGTGCCGCCCGCATGATCGATCGCGACCTGGACATCCCCGAGCTGCACCGGGCGCTGGCCGTCGCGGCGGCGCGGCGGGCCCCCGCACCGCGGTCCGCGCGGTGGTCGCTGCGCCCGCGGCTCGTCGCGGCGCTCTGCGTGGCCGTCCTCGCGCTCGTCGGCGTCGTCGCCGTCGACGCGTCCCCGACGACGACCGGCGCCCCGGTGGCGCGCGAGGACCGGGCGCTCCGGCCGGTCTCGCCGCCCGCGCTGCTGCGCTGCGTGCTGGCGCTCGTGCCGGCCACCGTCGTCGCGGACCCGGAGGGACGTCCCGGTGTCACGCGCTGCTGAGCGGGACCGCGCCCGGGCGGCCCGCGAGCTCCGTGAGGCCGAGGAGCGCGACGCGGCCCAACGCCGGCGCCGGCTGCGGCTGCTCTCCGGCGCGGCCGCCTGCGTGGCGGTCGTGGTCGCAGTCGTCATCGCGTTCGGGGCGTTCAAGGGCGACCCGACCGACGGCTCTCCCCGGGTCGACGTCGACGGCACGGGGGTCAAGGGCGCAACCGAGACCGCGGCGCTCGTGCGCGGCCTGCCGCAGCACGACGAGACCCTCGGGCGGGCCGACGCCCCGGCCACGATCCTCGAGATCGCCGACCTCAAGTGCCCCGGGTGCCAGGCGCACGAGGTCCAGGCGCAGCAGGAGATCGTCGACCGGCTCGTGCGGACCGGCAAGGCGAACCTGCAGATGCAGCTCGTGAACTTCCGCGACGCCCCGGCGGGGACGACCGACGGCGAGGGCGCCCGCCGCGCGGCCTACAACCTCGCGGCGTCCGGCCGGTTCTGGAACTTCGTCCACGCTACCTACTGGAATCAGGGCTCCGAGCAGACGGCCTGGGCGACCCCGGACCTCCTGCGCAAGGTCGCCGCGGCCGCGCCGGGCATCGAGCCCGGGCAGGTCGAGACCCGCGAGACGCCGGCCTCGCGCACCGCGATCGCGAACGCCGAGCGGATCGCCCGCGCCCTGAAGGTCACCGAGACCCCGTCGCTCTACGTGCTCGCCCGGGGCGCCCGGACGGGCGTCCGCGTCGGCAACCCCGACGACGTCGACGCGATCGCGGCGGCGGTCGCGAAGGCCACCGCCGACGGCCGCTGACGGCCGGTGCCCGAGCTCGGCGGTCCGGGGCTCCGGCCGGCGGTCGCGAGCCTCGCCCGGCACGGCGACGGGCGGCCGCGCCACGCCCCGCCGACCGTCCGGGGACGCACGCGTCTAGGGTCTCCCCCGTGCGTGCGGGATGCCGACCGTGACCCGCTCCGCGCCCCGGCGCTCGGCCGCCGTCGTCTTCGTCGTCCTCGTGGTCGCGACCGTCGGCTCGGCGTTCGCCGCGACGGCCCTGAAGCGCACGCCCTCCTACGTCCAGCGGCTGCGGATCGACAAGCGCACCGTCGACCCGACCGTCCGCGGCAGCCGCGGGACCGTCTTCATCGGGTTCAGCACCAAGCGCGCCGACCGGGCCCGGGTCAGCATCGAGAGCGTCAGCGGCCGGACCGTCAGGACGCTCGGGCCGGCCAAGCCGACGCGCCCCTACCGGCGCGTCTCGTTCGCCTGGCGCGCCGTCGACCGCGCCGGGAGGCCGCTGAACCCCGGCTACTACTTCGTCCGGCTGCGGTTGCTGGACTCCGACCGCGACCTGGTCTTCGACGACCGCAGCATCCGGGTCGTGCGGGCGCGGCGCTGAGGCGCCTAGGAGCGGATCCCGCCGGTGCTGGTGCTCGCACGGACCGCCATCCCCGGATCGGCGCCGAGCTCGTCCCGCAGGCGGTTGCGGGCGCGGTGCAGCTGGACCCGCACGACGCCGGCGGGCCGGCGCAGCACCACCGCGATCTCGGCCGGGGTGAGGTCCTCCCACGCGTCGAGCGTCAGCAGCTCCCGATCCCGGTCGTTCAGGCGCCCCAGCGCGTCGCGCACGAGCGCGGCGTCCACCGAGCCGTCGTCGTCCTCGCCGGAAGCGCACGCCAGCTCGTTCGCGAGGGCCGTCGCGAGCCCGGCCTGCGTCCGCGCGCGACGCCGGTGGTTGGCCACGAGGTTGCGTGCGACGCCGAAGAGCCAGAGCCGGGCCTGGTCGCCCTCCGGCAGGGGTGTCTCATGCCCGGTACATGTCGCGGCGCGCGTCGGCGTTACGACCGATCGCGCGTATCGTCGGCGAGATGCTCGCCGCTGCGTGGTTCGTGTGCTCAGCGGTCGCCGACACGCGCCCGCGTGTCCGCCTTCCGGCCGCTCGTTCGACTCCCCTGTAGATGCCGCGCCAGCCAGCCTCCCCCGACGCGCGTGCCACCGCCGGGCACCCCGGTGACCCGCACGCGATCGTCGCGCTCTACGACGAGCACGTTGGGGCCGTCGTGTCGCACCTGCACCGGCTCTGCCGCGACCCCGAGCTCGCGGCCGACATCACCGCGGAGACCTTCGCCGCGGTCCTGGCCGGGACCGCCAGGTTCCCCGCGGGCAGCCCGTCGGTGCGGGCGTGGCTGCTGACCGTGGCACGCAACAAGCTCGTCGATGCCCAGCGACGCGGCGGCGCCGAGCGCCGCGCCCGCGACCGGCTCGGGATCCGCGAGCCACTGGTCGCCCACGACGACCACGACGCGCTCGTCGCGCGCATCGACGCCGCCGGCAGCGGCCGGCTCAGCGCCCTGGTCGACGGCCTTCCCCCGGCGGAGCGCCAGGCCGTCCGCGCCGTCGTCCTCGACGAGCTCGACCCCCGCGCGGTGGCGCGGGAGCACGACATCAGCGTCCCGACGCTCCGGCGACGCGTCGCGCGCGGCCTCGCCCGCCTGGGCCGAACGACCCCCGGAGACCCGTCATGAGCGACCGACTCGACCACTTCCGCGGCGAGCTCGAGGCCGCCGCACACCGGCAGGCCGACGCGATGCCGGCGACCGGCCGCCCCGCCCGCCGCGCGTGGACCGCGAAGCGCCCCGCCGTGGCGATCGTCGCGGTCGTCGCGATCGCGGGGGCCACCGCCGTCGCGACCGGCATCGACGGCGGCCGGCCGGACCCGCTCGCCGCCGCGGCCGCCGCCCTGGACCCCGACGGCGCGATCGTCCACATGGTCATCGAGGGGGGCGTCGTCAATCCCGACGGGTCGCCCGCGCAGAGCGGGCTGAGCATCGACGGCAAGCACCCCGCGGCCACCATCGGCCGGCGGATCGAGCAGTGGTCCGCGGGCGATCCGCTGCGCTTCCGCAGCGACCAGCCGGCCACGACCGCGACCGGCGCGCCGCTCGGCACGATCAGCGACGGCATCACCGCGGACGGCACCGTCTGGAGCGACCTCAGCTGGGACGGCAGGCCCGCCCGGACGTCGACGACGCAGGAGGCCGCGCCCTACGGCGACATCGCCGACGTCGGCGCGTTCGGCACCGTCGACCCGGCGCGCACGATCCGCCGCGACCTCCGCGCGAAGCGGTTCACGGTCGGCGCCACCACGCGGGTCGACGGCCGCGACGCGATCGAGCTGGTCGCCACCACGGTCCGGCAGCGCGGGACGACGAAGGCCCCGACGATCACCGAGCGCCTCGTCTATCTCGCCGACGCCGACACCTACGCTCCGGTCGGGCTGAAGACGTACCAGCGCGTCGAGGGATCGATGGTCCCCGCGCGCGACCGGGGGTTCCGGCTGCGGAGCGTCCTGCGCATCCGCACCTACGAGCGCCTCAGCAGCGACGACGTGCCGGCCGGCACCTTCCGCGTCCCGGGTCGCGCGGCGCCGCGGCCCTGAGCGTCTGGTCCCGGCGCGGACGCCCGGGGCACACCCGCTCCTCGTCATCGCCGGGTGCGCCGCCGGGGCGACGGCAGGCCCCGGGTCCTCGATGATCCCCGCGCGCTCACCGCGCTCCGCGTCGGCTCGTCCTGCACGTTCACCGCCTCCTCCGACCCGTCGAAGGCGAGCGCGGACCACCGCGAGTTCCTGCCGACGATCCGGGGCGACCGGATCACGTTCACGCGCCTTCCGAGCGCGTGGCGGACGTTCGACGATCCCGCGCAGATCGGCGCACGGCCAGGGACGAGGCTGAACCGCGGCTGCGCCGAGGACGTGCCCCGCGGGCTCGCCGCGGACCATCCCGGCATCGGCACGCAGGCCATCGTCGGTCGCACGAGGACGCCGGCGCCCGACGGCGATCGGCACGCGCCGACGTCGACAGGATCGGCGCGTCGTGCCTGTCGCGGCCCACGACGTTCCGGGCGGTCCTCCAGACGCAGTGCGTCAAGGACGTCGCCCTACTGCGGCAGGATCACCCGCCGCACCACCTTCCCGGCGGCGTCGTACTGGACGATCCGGTAGCGGGCGTCCGTCCCGCCGCGACCCTTGAAGCCGTAGACCCCGTAGCGCACGGGGATCCGGGCGGCGTAGGCGCCCTCGCCGCGCCAGACCCGCTTGGCCTTGCCGGGGCGCAGGCGCTGCACCTCGATCGCGACCGCGCGACGCTGGGCGATGCCCGTGAAGGACGAGCCCACCGAGAAGTACCGCCGGGTCGACAGCGGGTGGCCGGGCTGGACCGGCTGGGCACTACCGCCGCCGTCCGAACTCTGCATGACCAGGGTCTGCGCCCGCGGGTCGGTGTCCGGCCGCACCGTGAAGACCTCGCGCGCCCGGTCGCGCACGGCCTCGTCGACGTCCTTCATGCCGGCCAGGGCGTGCAGGCGGGCCTTCCGGCAGCCCGCCGGGTCGGCGACCGTCAGGCCGGTGGACCCGCCGATCGTGACGAAGACGTAGACCTCGGTCCCGTCGGGGAACCGCGCCAGGCGCACCGTGCGGCGCATCACCACGCCGCCGGAGGTCCCGCGCTGCACGCGGCGCACCAGGCGCTCCGGGGGCGACGACGCCGCCGGATCTCCCATCGTCGGGAGGATCCGCACGATCTCCGGCAGCGGCCGCGCGTCGCTCGTGGTCCGCGTGCGCCCGCGGCCGGGCAGCGTCCGGGCGCAAGCCGGGTCGGACGCCGTGTCCGCCGTGATCCGCCGGACCAGGACGTCGGCGCGCTTGTTGGCGGTCGGGTGGTCGACCAGGCCGGCCGCCCCCGCGACGCCCGCGATCGCGACGACCGGCAGCGCGACCCCCAACAGCCGCAGGCGCCGCGACCGGCGCGGCTTCGGTGCGAGCGCCCGCACCCCGCGGCGCAGCTGCCGCTCCAGCTCGTCGATCTCGTTCATGCCTGTTCCTCCAGTCGGGACCGCAGTCGTCGCAGGCCGCGGTGCACCCGCTGCCGGACGACGGCCTCGGAGCACCGCAGCTCGCGCGCCAGCTCCGCGTAGGTGCGCTCGTCCACGACCCGCGCCAGGACGACCGCCCGGTCGCCCGGCGCGAGCCCGGACAGCGCCCGCTCGACGTCGCGCTCGTCGGAGCGGGACGCCAGCTCCTCCACGCGGTCCAGCGCGGCGTCCTCGAGCACGATCGGCTCCCGGCCGAGACGCCGGCGCGCGGCGTCCTCGACCCGCCCACGGCGCAGGCTGTCGGTCAGCTTGTTCTGCGCGATGCCGAAGACCCACGCGCCGACCGGCCCCCGCTCGGGATCGAACGAGGCGAGGCCCGTGACGACCGCGGCGAAGGTCTCCGCCGCCAGGTCGAACGCGACCTCGCGACGCTGGGTCCGCCGCAGGTGGAAGCCCACGATCATCGGCAGCCAGCGGCGGTAGAAGATCGCGAACGCGTCGTCGTCGCCGGCCGCCGCGCGCCGCAGCAGGAGGTCATCGGGTGGGTCGGCCATCGAGAGCTACTTCGGACGAGCGCCGATCCTGTGACACCGGTCGCGGGCGATACTCCCACGGGTGACGCCCGGCCCGCCGCTGCGAACCGTGTCCGACGCCGAGCGGCGCGCCCGCCTGGCGACCCGTCACGCGCTGGCCCCCGGGCACCGCGCGGGCTCCGTCGAGGCGGCCGTGGCCGCGATGACCTGCCTGCACGCGACCGAGCCCGCGAGCGTCCACCTCTCCGCCCACGCGCGCAGCGGGGCGACCCGCGAGGACGTGCACCGCGCGCTGTACGAGGACCGCTCCGTCGTGCTGCAGCTGGCGATGCGGCGGACGGTCTTCGCGTTCCCGCGCGACCTGCTGCCGGCGGTCCGCGGGAGCGCGGCGGCGCGCGTTGCGGCACAGCTCGCCGCGCGGCTGGCGAAGGAGGTCGAGGCGAACGGCCTGGCCGACGACGGCAAGGCCTGGGTCGCCGGCACGTGCGAGGACGTCCGCGCGCGGCTGCGCGAGGCGCCGGCGACGACCCAGCAGCTGCGCGAGGCCCTCCCCGCGCTGGCGCTCCGGATCGATCCGTCACCGGGGAAGACCTACGGCGGCGAGATCCCGGTCGCGCCCCGCGTTCTCTCGGTCCTCGCCGCCGACGGCAGCGTCCTTCGCGGCATGCCCGCGGCGGGCTGGAAGGTCTCGCGCCCGACGTGGACGATCGTGGAGGAGTGGCTCGGCGCCGACCCCGGGAGCCTGGACGCCGGCGCGGGCTACGCGGAGCTCGTCCGCCGCTGGCTGTGGAGCTTCGGGCCCGGGACCGAGGCGGACCTCGTCTGGTGGCTCGGCGCGACGAAGGGCGCGGTGCGCGCCGCGCTGGCCGACGTCGGCGCGGTCGGCGTGGCCCTCGAGGACGGCGAGCCGGCGTGGCTGCGTCCGGACGACACGGACGAGGTCGCTCCGGTGGAGCCGTGGGCGGCGGTCCTGCCCGCCCTGGACCCGACGACGATGGGCTGGAAGGGCCGCGGGTTCCACCTCGGCGACCTCGGGCCGCAGCTGTTCGACCGCAACGGCAACGGCGGCCCGACCGCGTGGTGGGACGGGCACGTCGTCGGCGGCTGGACGCAGGACGACGACGGGACCGTGGTGGTGGTGCCCGCGGGGACGCTCCCCCGCGCGGCCCGGAAGCCGCTCGCCGCCGAGGCCGAGCGCCTCACGGCCTGGCTGCACGGCGACGTCGTCCGGACGATCTACCAGTCGCCGCTCGCCCGGGCGCACGACGGGGCGCGGTAGGGCGCGGGGCGCCGTCCGCCCCTCATCCGTCGCCGCCCGTGCGTCGCGGCTCGCGCCCCGGCCGCGTCAGCTGGTCGGCGCCTGCATGCAGAGCACCGCGTTGTGGCCACCGAACCCGAAGGAGTTCGACAGCGCCGTCAGCGGCCGCCCCGCCGGCGCCGGCAACGGGAGCGGTCCGCCGGTGACGATGCGCAGGTCGATCGCCGGGTCGGCGTCGGCCCACCCGAGGTTCGGGGGCGCGACGCCCGCGCCCAGGGCCAAGAGCGTGGCGATCGCCTCGACGGCGCCGCCCGCGCCGAGCAGGTGGCCGATCGTCGACTTCGTGGACGACACCGGGACGGTCGAGGCTCGCGCGCCGAGGGCGATGCCGAGCGCCCGGGCCTCCGCGGCGTCGTTGAGCGCCGTCGAGGTGCCGTGTGCGTTGACGTAGTCGACGTCCTCGGGCGCGACGCCGGCGTCCTCCAGCGCCCGGCGCATCGCCAGCGCCGCCCACGTCCCGTCGGGCTCCGGAGCGGTCAGGTGGTGGCCGTCGATCGTGGTGGCGTAGCCGGCGACGACGCCCAGGATCGTGGCGCCGCGCGCGCGGGCCCGGGCCTCGACCTCCAGGATCAGGACCCCGGCGCCCTCCCCCATGACGAACCCGTTGCGGTGCGCGTCGAACGGCCGCGAGACGCCGTCGGGCGACAGCGTCCCCATCTGCCCGAACGCGGTGGACGCGAACCGGGTCAGGGTCGCCTCGGAGCCGCCGACGATCATCGCGTCGGCGTCGCCGGACTGGATCAGCCGCACGCCGGTGCCGATCGCGTTGGCGCCCGCCGCGCACGCCGACAGCGTCGCGAACCCGGGGCCGTGGACCCCGCGGCGCATGGCGACGGTCGCGGTCGCCGCGTTGCCCATCAGCATCGGGATCCCGAGCGGCGAGAGCCCGAGCGGGCCGCGATCGTCGAGGACCTCGATCTCGCGCTCGAGCGTCCCGAGGCCGCCGATCCCCGTGCCGATGATGCAGCCGACGCGCGACGGGTCCAGGCCGGCGGTGCCGTCCTCCCAGCCGGCGTCGGCCAGCGCCTCGTCGGCCGCCGCGACCGCCAGCTGGGTGAAGCGGTCGGCGCGGCGGGCGGCCTTCGCCGTCAGGTGGTCCCGCGGATCGAACGCCGTCGCCGCGCCCGCGCCGTCGGCGATGCCGACGTCGCCCGCGGACCACCGGTCGTGCAGGGTCCGCGCGCCGACGCCGAGGGCGGTGACGGCCCCCACGCCCGTCACCACCACGCGGGACGTCTCGGCCGACTGCGTTCGTTGCGTCATGCGACTTACGGTAGCCGCTCGGGTCCCGCTGCCCGTCCCGGCCGCGACTTCGCCTCCCAGGTCCGCCTCGCGCTCGCGTGCTTCGGGATCATGCTGCTGGTCCTCGACCCCGCGGTCCACCCGGTCTTGCAGGCGGCCGCGGTGGGACCCGCGATCGTGCTGGCCACGGGCCCGCTGCACCGGCGGCAGGTGCCGCACCACTGGCTGCGGGTCGAGGAGCCGTTCGCCCTGCTGGCCGGGGTCCTGATCGTCACGCTCGGACCCGCCGGGGTCTCGGCGTCCTCTCGCGCGCCGCCCTGCTCGCCGAGGCCGAGCGCATGGTCGCGCGGGCCCGCGGCGACGAGTTCGTCGTGATGGCGATCGGCGACGGCGCGACCGTCGCCCAGCGGGCCCTCGACGCGATCGCCACCGCGGGGGTCGGGGCGAGTGCCGGCGTCGCGTCGGCGCCGCGCGACGGGTCCACCGTCCCGGAGCTGCGGCGGGCGGCGGACGTCGCCCTGCGCGCGTCGAAGGTCGCGGGGAAGACCCGGGCGACGGTCTACGAGGCGGAGCCGGTGGAGGTGGCGGACGCCCCGACCGACCGCCGCTCGCCCTCCGTGACGGCATCGAGCAGGCCGGGGAGGCTGCGCTCGATCGCGTCCCGGCGGAGCGACACGCCACGGCGGTTGCCGTAGTCGACGTTGGCGATGAGGCCGGACTCCTCAAGCACCCGGAAGTGGTAGGTGAGACTGGACTTGGAGACCGGGAGCTCGAACGACTGACACGTCCGCTCGGTCCCGTCCGCGGCGCCGGCGAGCTCGACGACGACCCGCCGGCGATGCGGATCCGCCAGAGCCTCGAGCACCGGACCGAGCCACAGCTCGCCGTCCCCCGTCGCCTTCGTGGTCTTCGACATCGCTCGCCCCCAGAGGTACGACTTGAACCGTACCTACGATCGTGGTAACACCTAAGGTCCTACTGTGATCGTACCTCGGGGTCCGCATGTCCGTCCAGAACCACTCGCTCGGTGAGCCGGGCGCATCACCAGACCGGTTCGCACCGGGCCCGCCGCGCCCTTCGCGGCTCGTGATGCCGGTGCTCCTGCTCGCCGTCTTCGTCATGCCCATCAGCATCTCGGGCACCGCGATCGCCCTTCCGTCGATCGCCGACGATCTCGGGTCGTCGCCGACCGGCCTGCAGTGGATCGTCAACGCGTTCAACGCGACGTTCGCGGTCTTCACGCTGTTCTGGGGCGTGTTCTCCGACCGGCTCGGCTACCGACGGACGTTCACCATCGGGATCGCGACGATCGTCGTGGCCTCGCTCCTCAGCGCCGTCGCCTCGAGCCTCGGGATGCTCGTCGTCGCCCGCGCACTCGCCGGGGTCGGCGGCGCCGCGGTGTTCACCGGGGCGGCCGCGATCCTCTCCAATGCCTACGCGGGACCGGCCCGCACTCGCGCCTTCGCGTTCTTCGGCACCACGATCGGCCTGGGCCTCGCGCTCGGCCCGACGATCTCCGGGGCGCTCGTCTCAGCCGCCGGCTGGCGCGGCATCTTCGTCGCCTACGCGGTCGTGCTGGTGGCGCCGCTCGTCGGCGCGGCCGTCCTGCCCCACGTCCGGCACGACGACGTCCGCCGCCGGCTGATCGACGTCTCCCTGCTGCGCAACCCGCGGTTCCTCGGCTACGCGCTGGTCCCGGTCGCCGCGGCGGTCGGCTACGTGACGATGCTCAGCTACCTGCCGGTCGCACTCAGCGCCATCCACGGGATGTCCGCCGGGACGGCCGGCCTGTTCATGCTGCCGATGACGATCCCGGTGCTGCTGGGACCGGCGATCGCCGCGCGACTCGTCGACCGCCACGAGCGCGTGACCCCGATGACGATGATGTACGCGTCGCTGGGCAGCATGGTGCTCGGCGACCTCGGCCTGCTGCTGCTCGGTCCGGACATCGGCCTCGCGTGGCTCGTCCTCCCGCTGATCCTCCTGGGGTTCGGCTTCGGGTTCCCGATCGGTCTCGTCGACGGCGAGGCGCTCGCATCCGTCGCTCCGCACCTCAGCGGCACCGCGGCGGGGGTCGTGAACTTCCTCCGGCTCGGGAGCGAGGCGATCGTCGTCGGCCTCTACGCCGCCGCGATCACCGCGCTCATCGGCGCGAGGATCCCCGACGCGGCGACGGCGGACCGCGTCGCGGCCGGCGGGTCCGGGAACGCCGCGGCCTACGCCGACGCGCTGCACCCCGTGGTGGTCGTGATGGCCGTGGTGGTGGTCGCCATGACCGTGCTGATCGCGGTCCTCGACCGCGCCGCCCGCCGGCCGGAGCGGCGCGTCGGGATGCCGGGCGCGGCCGACTGCGCCCCGGCGACGTGAGCTGCGGCGGTCACCCGCCGCGGCGCTGGCAGTCGATCGCCCGCAGCTGCCGCTGCACGCCGGGCTCGGTCAGGCGGTAGTCGTCGCCCTGGCGGAGCACCGGGCGGCGGTGGTAGGTCGACCCGTACTGGTAGTGGGCGCTGTTCGACAGCAGCGGCCGCAGCGTCACCGGGAGTCGCTGCCCGATCCGCACGCGATCGAGGCGCCGCAGCTCGCGCGCGCTGTTCTGCCCCGGGTCGACGTAGAGGACGACGCAGTGCTGCGGCCGGTAGCGCTTCGCGTACAGGAGGTCCTGGGCGTTCTCGTAGATCGGCGCGCCCCCGACGCTGTACTCGCCCGTGATCCGCGCGGCGCCCTCGTCCTCGGCGAACGTCGAGGCGAAGTGCACGCGCGTGAGCATGAAGACCACCGCGTAGGCGTACGTCGTGCGGCCGTAGTCGCCGTAGCGGGCGTGCGTGGGCCGCAGCCGGTAGACCTGCGGGCCGTGCAGCAGGCGGTTGGGCGCGGGCTTCGCCACCGCCGCGGCCCGCGCGACGGCGGGGCGGTCGCCGCCGGTGATCGTCACCCCGGCGAGGGCGACCAGGACGGCGGCCGTCGAGATCAGTCGGATGCGTCGACGCGGATGCGGCATGGGGACTCCTGGGACGGGACTGCTCCACCGTAGTCCTCGCCGCCGCCCGCGGGTGCCGGACCGCCGGCGGCGCCGGCGCGGATTGGCGCGACCACGGTCCGGGACCGCCAGGGGTGGACCGGCGGTGCGCCGCCCGGCCGGCCGACGCCGCGGCGAGGACGTCACGGCCTCGGGCCTCCTGGCCGTGCTCGCCCCGGACCTGCTCCCGGACGAGCCGCCCGAGGAGCCCGACGACGCGCGCTGGGGCCTCGAGGACGCCCGCGTCGACGAGGCGCGCGGCGAGCTCGTCCTGCTCCTGGCCGAGGACCCCTGGGACACCGAGCACGACGCGGACCCGAACCGCTGGGGCCCGGAGCACGACGCCGACGACCACCCCCGTGCGGTCGTGATCACCCTGCCGCTGGACGGCGACGGCGCCCTCCGCCTGCTCGCCCGGGAGCAGCGGAGCCCCGGGCACCACGTGGCGTTCGCGCTCTGACGGGCCGCGCCGTGGCGCACACGTGAGGCCCGGCGACGCGTCCGGCGTCCGGCCGTCGTGCTCCCGTCGCGGCCTCAGCCCGCGACGTACGCCGCGAGGTGCTCGCCCGTCAGGGTCAAGCGCGCCGCGACCAGGTCGGTCGGCGTGCCCTCGAAGACGACGCGGCCGCCGTCGTGGCCGGCGCCCGGGCCCAGGTCGATGATCCAGTCGGCGTGCGCCATGACCGCCTGGTGGTGCTCGATGACGATCACCGACTTGCCGGACTCGACGAGGCGGTCCAGCAGGCCGAGCAGCTGCTCGACGTCGGCCAGGTGCAGGCCGGTGGTCGGCTCGTCGAGGACGTAGATCCCGCCCTTCTCGGCCATGTGGGTCGCCAGTCGCAGGCGCTGGCGCTCACCGCCCGAGAGCGTCGTCAGGGGCTGGCCGAGGCTGAGGTAGCCGAGGCCGACGTCGTCCAGGCGCACGAGGATCCTGTGGGCCGCCGGCAGCTTGGCGTCGCCGTCGGCGAAGAACCCGACGGCCTCGGCGATCGGCATCGCGAGGACCTCGCTGATGTCCTTGCCGCCGAACCGGTACTCGAGGACCTCGGGCTGGAAGCGCTTGCCGCCGCAGTCCTCGCACGGCGCGGCGACGCCGGCCATGATCGCGAGGTCGGTGTAGATCACGCCCGCCCCGTTGCAGGTCGGGCACGCGCCCTCGGAGTTCGCGCTGAACAGCCCGGGCTTGACGCCGTTCTCCTTCGCGAACGCCTTGCGGATCGGCTCCAGCAGCTTCGTGTACGTCGCCGGGTTGCTGCGCCGCGAGCCCTTGATCGCGCTCTGGTCGACCGCGACGACGTCGTCCTGTACGGCCACGGAGCCGTGGATCAGCGTGCTCTTGCCGGAGCCCGCGACGCCGGTGACGACGACGAGGACCCCGAGCGGCACGTCGACGTCGACGTCCTGCAGGTTGTGCGTCCCCGCCCCGCGGATCTCCAGCGTCCCCTTCCGCTCGCGCACCGACGGCTTCAGCGCCGCGCGGTCGTCGAGGTGCCGGCCGGTCAGCGTGTCGCTGGCGCGCAGCCCCTCGACGGTGCCCTCGAAGACGACCTCGCCGCCCGCGGTGCCGGCCCGCGGGCCGAGGTCGACGACGTGGTCGGCGATCGCGATCGCCTCGGGCTTGTGCTCCACGACGAGCACGGTGTTGCCCTTGTCGCGCAGCCGCAGCAGCAGCTCGTTCATCCGCTCGATGTCGTGCGGGTGCAGCCCGATCGTCGGCTCGTCGAAGACGTACGTGACGTCCGTGAGCGACGACCCGAGGTGCCGGATCATCTTCGTGCGCTGCGCCTCGCCGCCGGACAGCGTGCCCGTCGGGCGGTCGAGCGAGAGGTAGCCGAGGCCGATCTCCGCGAACGACTCCAGCGTGTGGCGCAGCGTCGTCAGCAGGGGCGCGACGGACGGCTCGTCGAGCCCGCGCACCCAGGCCGCGAGGTCGCTGATCTGCATCGCGCAGGCGTCGGCGATGCTGATCCCCGCGATCTTCGACGAGCGCGCGCCCGCGCTGAGGCGGGTGCCGTCGCACTCGGGGCAGGTGGTGAAGGTGATCGCGCGGTCGACGAACGCCCGGATGTGCGGCTGCATCGCCTCGCGGTCCTTCGCGAGGAACGACTTCTGGATCTGCGGGATCAGCCCCATGTAGGTGAGGTTGATCCCGTCGACCTTGATCTTGGTCGCCTCCTTGTGGAGGAGATCGTCGAGCTCCGTCCTCGTGAACGTCGCGATCGGCTTGTCCGGGTCGAAGAAGCCGCTGCCGCGGAAGATCCGTCCCTGCCAGCCGTCCATGCTGTAGCCGGGGATGGTGATCGCGCTCTCGTTGATCGACTTCCGGTCGTCGTAGAGCGCGGTGAGGTCGAAGTCGGAGACGGACCCCATGCCCTCGCAGTTCGGGCACATGCCGCCGGTGATCGAGAACGTCCTGCGCACCGCCGCCTTGTCGCCGACGGTGAGCGCGCCCGCGCCCGTGACCGACGGGATGTTGAACGCGAACGCCTTCGGCCCGCCGATGTGCGGCTGCCCGAGCCGGCTGAAGAGGACGCGCAGCATCGCGTTGGCGTCGGTGGCCGTCCCGACGGTCGACCGGGCGTTGGCGCCCATGCGCTCCTGGTCGACGATGATCGCCGTCGTCAGGCCGTCGAGCACGTCGACCTCGGGCCGCGCCAGCGTCGGCATCATCCCCTGCAGGAACGCGCTGTAGGTCTCGTTGATCATCCGCTGGGACTCGGCGGCGATCGTGCCGAAGACCAGCGAGCTCTTGCCCGATCCGGACACGCCGGTGAAGACCGTCAGGCGCCGCTTGGGCAGCTCGACGCTGACGTCCTTGAGGTTGTTCACCCGCGCCCCGTGCACGCGGATCAGGTCGTGGCGGTCCGCGGCGTGGCTGGTCGTCACGAGCGGCATCATGCCACGCCCACCGGGCCCCGACCCCGGGTCTCGGGACGGTCGCCGTCGTCGGCGCGACGCCACCGGCGACGACGGCGTTCGTCATCGGCTCGCGTCTGCGCGGGTCGCAGACGCGTGGCGCGAGGCGGACGCCGGTCGGTGGTCGGCGGGCACGACGCGGAGCCCGGCCACGCCGACCAGGAAAGCTTCCCGCCAGGTACCAATCCTGGTCCCCACCGGGCCCGGCCGGCCGCCCCGGCCACGCCGACCAGGAAACCTTCCTGCCAGGTACCGAATCCGGTGCCGGCCGCCCGGGCGCCTGACGCCTCGCGACGGCGGGCCGGGCACGCTGACGAATCCGTCGTCACAAACCGGACGGCGTCCGCAAGTACGAGACGATGGCCGCCATCGCCCCACGACTCTCGACCGACGCGGCGCTGCTCCGGGGTGACGCCGATGCGTTCGCCGCGTTCTACCGGCGTCACGAGGACGCGGTCCTGCGGTACTTCCTGCGCCGCGTGCGGCGCGCGGACGTCGCCGCGGACCTGACCGCCGAGACGTTCGCCGGGGCGCTGGCCGGCCGGCGGTCGTTCGACCCCGAGCTGGGCGACGCGCGCGGCTGGCTGTTCGGCATCGCCCGGCACCTGCTGGCCCGCAGCCTCGAGCGCGGGCGGGTGGAGGACGAGGCGCGCCGGCGACTGGCGATGGAGCCGGTCGTGGTGGACGACGCCGCGCTGCGCCGGATCGACGAGCTCGGACGGGCCGACGCCCTCACGAGCCTCGCCGTGCTGCCCGACGAACAGCGCGTCGCGATCGAGGGCCGCGTCCTGGACGGCGACACCTACGCCACGCTGGCCGAGCGCCTGGAGTGCTCGGAGAGCGTCGTCCGCCAACGCGTCAGCCGCGGTCTGAAGACCCTGCGAGCACGACTGGAGCGCACCCGATGAGCCGCCTCCCCGACCTCGAGCGGGCCCTCCACGCGGCCGCCCGGCGCCTCGACGACGAGCCGGACGCGACGCCCGCCCGCAGCCGCTGGCGCCGCACCCGCCTGCCGCTGCTGGTGTCCGTCGGCACCCTCGCGGTCGCCGGTGGGGCGATCGCCGCCACCGGCGCGCTGAGCACCGGGGACCCGGTGCCGCCCGACCCGCAGGCGCGGCCGGCCGGCTGGAGCGGGCCCGACCCGGGGAGCGAGCGCGTCATCGGGTCGGTCAGCGCCAAGGACCCCGACGGGGGGCCCGACTGGGGCATCCGCATCTACTCCCCCAGGCGCCCCCGCGGCATCGTCTGCACCGGCATCGGCCGGGTGCAGGACGACACGATCGGCGTGGTCGGTCGCGACGGGGTCTTCCACGACGACGGCCGCTTCCACCCGCTCCCGCCGGAGGCGTCGCAGAGCGGCACGTGCGGCGGCACCGGCGGTGGCCACCTGTACCAGGGCGGCGACGGCCCGTCCGTCCCCGCCAGCGGCTACACCGGCCGGCCCGGCAGCTCGATCGGCGGCTGCAAGGAGTTCGTCAAGGACCCCATGAGGACCCAGTCGAAGTGGACCCGCCGGCGCCTCCGGAACGTGCCGGTCTGCGACCCCGCGGGCCAGCGGATCGTCAAGTGGGGGTTCGCCGGACCGGACGCGCGCAAGGTCACCTACGTCACGGGCGGGACCAAGCACGTCCAGGAGGTCTCCTCCGACGACGACGGCGCGTACATCTTCGTGCTGCGACCGAAGGACGCCGGGCGCGGTCCGCGGACCCTCACGATCACGCGGAAGGACGGCTCGCTCTGCGACCCGGCCACCATGTCCTGCATCCCGACCGTCGGCCCGACGGGGAGCGACGGATAGACGCCGCCGCCGGGTGGCCGGCGCCGAGCGGGTGACGGCGGCCCTCCCGATCCGCGGCAGACCCCGCCCGTGAGATCCGTCGTCACAGGATCGAGCCGCGCGCGTACTTCCCTTCGATGGCCTCCGAACCCACCGACGCCGAGCTCCTCGCCGGCGGGAGCCCAGCGGACTTCGAGACGTTCTACGTCCGCAACGTCGACCTGCTGACGCGCTACGTCGCGCGTCGCTCGCCCCGTCCGGACCTGACGCTCGACGTCGTCGCCGAGACATTCGCCCGGGCCCTGGAGCACCGAACGTCCTACGCGCCGGACCGTGCACCCGCCGCCGCGTGGCTGATGCGGATCGCCCGGAACATCCTGATCGACGCGTCCCGCCGCGGCCGCGTCGCCGACGACACCCGGCGGGCCCTGCGGATGCAGCCGATCGACCTCGACGACGCCGACCTGCTCGCGATCCAGCGGCGGGGGTCCGGGTCGGTGGTCGAGGCCCTCGAGCGGCTCCCCGCCGACCAGGCCGAGGCGGTCCGCAGGCGCGTCCTCGACGACGAGCCCTACGACGCGATCGCCGTCGAGACCGGGTGCTCGGAGCAGGTCGCCCGCCAGCGCGTGCACCGAGGACTGCGCACCCTCCGCAGCCGCACGAAGGAGCAGAACGCATGAGCCGCCCCGACGACCCCTTCGACCGTCTCCGCGCCGAGCTCCGCACCGCGGCCGAGCACCGGGCCGGCGAGCGGGCGCCCGCCGCCGCGCCCGCCGCATCCGCCCGCCAGGCGGGTCGCCTCGGCCGCGTCTCGCGCCGGTCGGGACTGATCGCGGTCGTCACCACCGCGGTGGTCGCGTCGGCCGCCGCCGCGGCGGTCGTCGCCACGGGCGGCTCCCCGTCGGCCCCGTCCGCCGGGCCGCTCACCCGCGCGACGCCTGAGACGACGAGGACCGGCGGACCGGCGGACCCGGGACCGCCGTCCCGGTACGCGATCCACATCAGCCCGGACCTGCGCGTGGGACAGACCGGCTGGTGCACCTCGCTGACGGTTCGCGCCGCGTCGAGAGACCGGTCGTTCGGCGGCGCCGGCTGCGGGCCGGCCGCGACGACCTCCCAGCCGTTCATCGCCGGCGGGTACACGTCCGTCCCGGGGGGCCGCCTGACCTACGCGATCGTCGACGACACGATCTCGGTGCTGCGACTCCGGTCCGGACGCCGGGTGGTCCCCCGGCCCGGCGGGGGCATCCCCGACGGCTGGCGCGTCATCGTCCTGCTGCCCGGTGAGAACGACCGGCACGCGGCGTACCTGCGGGCCGACGGCAGCCTGGTCGACACCGGCATCGGTCCCGGCCGCTTCGCCCGCGGGCAGCGCAGCGGGACCACCGACGGCCCGCCGCCCGACGGCAGCGCCTGCCGCGTCGTCGCGCCGCCGACCGCGACCGTCCTGCGCTCGCGCGCGATCCGGGGCGCTCCGGTGCCGGAGCCCGGCGTCAACGGCCGTGCGTTCCTCCCGTGCGCGAGCGCGCTGGTCCGCACGCCCGGAGGCGACGTCACCGCGACGGTGCTGCTCGACGCCGCGAGGCCCGGGTCCCCGCCCGCCGGCCTGCCGGGGGCCACGGCGGTGCCCGGCCACCCCGGCGTCGTCGGCACCGACCCGTCGATCATCGGTGAGGCGCGGATCGTCGCCCGGCGGGTCGGCAACGCCTGGCTGGTCGTCCAGTCGGGCGACGCGAGCGAGCTCTTCGCCCGTCCGAAGCGGCGGGCGACCGATCTCGAGGGGACGCTCGAGGACCTCGGCGCGACGGCGCCGTGACGTCCTCCCGCCACGCGGTCGTGGCGTGGTTCAGAGCAGAAACACCACGACCGCGCTGACGATGATCGTCAGCATCACGCCGTAGATCGCCCAGCGGAGCCCCTTCGGCAGCAGCCCGAAGAGGACCTCGGTGAGGACGTCGAACGTCATCGCCGGCGGGGAGGCTGCCCCGCCGTCCTCGGCGCGAATCGGCCGCCGCGCCGCTAGTCCCCGACCGGGTTGCCCGGGAACGCCGTCGCCACCGCGATCTCGTCGCCGCGGCGGACGACCGGGCCGAGGCCGCCGCCCGACGTGCCGAGGTGCAGCGCGAGGCGGCGGGTGTCCGGCGGACGGAGCGTGACCGCGACCCGGCCGTCGGCGAGGACGCCGTGGACGTCGACGTCCTCGTCCTCCATGCCCTGCCGGAACGACCCGAGGACGAGGCCCGCCGGGGCGAACCGGCCGGCGGGGTCGATCGTCCGCAGGTCGTACGCGGCGCCCTTGCGCAGGTACCGCTCCCGGATCCCGAGCAGCACGCCGTCGGGGCGCTCGGCGGCGACGAAGAACGGCAGGGCGTTCGTGTGGGCGAGCGACACCGACGACAGCGTCCGCGCAGCGCCGTCGCGCACGGCGCGGACGCGGCTGCGCAAGATCCCGGCGAGCTCGCCGTCCTTCAGGCGCAGGTCGAGGACCGTCCACGCCGGGCCCGGGCGCGCCCAGACCGGCGGGTACGGGTACGGGAAGCGGCTGCCGCGCGGTCGCAGGCGATCGAGGTCCCGGGACGTCGCCCCGTCGGTCGTCGTCACCACGAGGTCCTCGTCTCCCCCGCGCCGGCCGGCGACCTGACGGACCACGACGACGCCCGTGCCGTCCGGCGACCAGCTCGCGCCGGTCTCGGCGCTGACGCCGCGGGCCCACACGCGGCAGCCGCGCCGCTCGGGTCCGGCCTCGCAGACGATCAGCCGCTCGTCGGCGACGACCGCGATGCGGCGGCCGTCGGGCGCCCAGCGCACGACGTCGGCGTCCCGCGCGACCGCGCCCAGGTCGCGCACGGCGCCCCCGGCGTCCAGGTCGGAGACCAGCAGCCGGTCGTCGTAGGACAGGGCGACGTGCCGGCCGTCCGGCGACGGCGTCGCGCCGACCCCGCGCTCGTCGGGGAGCCGCAGCAGCGGCCTCGCACCCGTCCCGTCCAGCGCCGATCCGCGGACGTCGCGGCCCGTCCGCCAGACGACCGCGACGGGTGGGCCCGCGGCGCCGGCGCAAACGCCTCGGCCGACGGCCGCGCGCGCGCG
>NZ_JBFAPC010000019.1:0-51019 GCF_040675535.1 Patulibacter sp. NPDC049589
TGCTGGCGCTAATTGCTTGCTCGGCGAGCGGGGGATCGAGTGCGAGGAAGGCGCGGCGTAGAGCCTCGGCCGCGATGACGCGTTCGATGATTGGGCTCGAGGCCCCGGACCGCGACGCGCTGCTGTCGCTGATGGACGGCGCGCTCGCGCTCGTCCACCCCGCGCTGCACGAGGGCGTCGGCCTGACACCCCTGGAGGCGATGGCCCGCGGGCTGCCGGTCGTCGTCGCGCGCTCGCCCGGGCTGACGGAGACGTGCCAGGACGCCGCCGCGTACTTCCCGCCGCGCGACGCCGAGGCGCTGGCCGGCGTCCTCGCGGAGCTGACGGCGGATCCGCGTCGCCGGGACGCGCTCGCGGTGGCGGGGCGGCGGGTCGCGGGGGACCGGAGCTGGACGATCGCGGCCCGCCGTCACGTCGAGGCCTATACCCTCGCCGTCGAACGCGCGCGCAGGAACGGTCCGCCCGCCGGCCAGGGGACCCCGCAGCAGGGGCGGCCCGCCGGAGGGCCCGACGGGGCACCGGCCCCGCCGGAGCAGCCCGCAGAACCCGCGCCGTCCGTCCGTCCATGAAGATCGCGATCCTCGGCACCCGCGGCATCCCGGCCGCCTACAGCGGCTTCGAGACCGCCGCGGAGCAGCTCGCCGCGCGGTTCGTGGAGCGCGGCCACGAGGTCGTCGTCTACTGCCGGCCACACGTCGTCGACCGCGACCTGCACGAGCACGTCGGCGCCCGGCTCGTCCACCTGCCGACGATCCGCAACAAGTACCTCGACACCTTCGTCCACACGTACCTGTCGGCGGAGCACGCGGTCCGGCGCCTGAAGCCCGACGTCGCGCTGTTCTTCATCGCCGGCAACAGCCCCCTGACGCGGATCACGCGCGGGGCCGGCGTGCCGACGGTGATCAACGTCGACGGCCTGGACTCCGACCGCTCGAAGTGGCCGGCGGCCGCGAAGTCCTACCTGCGCTTCGCGGAGCGCAACGCCCCCCGCTGGGCCGACGTCGCGCTGACGGACTCCGACGCCGTCGCGGACATCTTCGACGAGCGCTACGGCCAGCGGATCGAAGTCATCCCCTACGGCGTCGAGGACCCCGGGTACACGACCACGGACACGCTGGACCGCCTGGGTCTCACGCCCGGCGAGTACGTCCTCTTCGTCGGCCGCCTGGAGCCCGAGAACAACCCCCACATGCTCGTGGACGCGTTCTCGCGGATCCCCTACTCGGTGACGAAGGGCAAGAAGCTCGTGATCGTCGGCGGCGCGCCGTACGCCGACGAGTTCATCCAGTCGGTCCACCGGGGCGCGGACCCGCGGGTGATCTTCCCCGGCTACGTCTTCGGGCGCGGCTACTGGGAGCTCCAGAAGCACTCGTACCTGACCGCCGTCCCGACCGAGGTCGGCGGCACGCACCCGGTGATCCTCGAGGCGATGGCCGCCGGCGCCGCGGTGCTGGTCAACGACCACGCGCCGAACGTCGAGACGATCGGCACCGCGGGGCACACGTTCTCCGGGGCCGAGGGCGCGCCGGCCCTGGCGCGCGAGCTCGAGGCGCTGCTGCTGGACCCCGCGCGGGTCGCGGTGCTGCGCGACGCGTCCCGCGAGCGGGCGAAGGCCTACTCGTGGGACAACGTCACGTCGCAGTACGAGGCGCTCCTGCAGCGCGTCGTCGCGGGCCGCAGCTTCGGCGCGCTGGACGAGTCGCTGGTCGTCAGCGGTGCGCCGGCGCCCGAGCTCACGCGCCTGGCGCCGTAGCGTCGGCGGCACGGGCCGCCGACGACGGCCGTCGCCACCGGTTCGTCGTCGCCCGCGCGCGGTGTCGCCCGGCGTGCGGCCGGACGACCCGCGGCCGCGCTACTTCGTCGCGACCTTGAAGGACACGCCGCGGCTGGAGTTCGACTTGCCGCCGTCCTTCCAGACCAGGCGGGCGGCCCGGCTGCTGACCCGCACCCGGACGGTCTTGTTGAGGAAGCCGTAGGTGTTGGTCTTCAGCGTGCGGAAGTTCTTGTAGGCGCCGGTCTTGCCGCGCAGCTGCAGCGTGACGGTCTTCGCGCCGGTGCCGGGGCGGACGTGGGCCCAGACCTTCAGCGCCTTGCTCTTCGGGACGGTGCGGTCCGGCAGGAAGAACGCGACGCGGTAGGCGTCCAGGGACGGCTTGGCCTTCCCCTCCTTGCCGGACTCCGGGCCGTAGCGCAGGCCGGACTGGAACGACGAGGCCCACTTGTCGGCCTTCGCGGTGCCGGGGATCGGGCCGTCGTCGACGAGCAGGAACTGCGACAGCGTCCGCACGCGGGAGTTGCGCCAGGCGATGTACTCGCCCTGGTTGAGGTAGGCCGCCTGCTCGTTGAGCGAGACCGCCTCCCGGTCGGGCGGGTTGGTCTGGTACCCGTACTCGGTCAGGTAGAGCGGGATGGGCTTCCGCGTGACCTGGTAGCGGGCCATGATGCGGTCCAGCTGGTCGGTCAGCAGGCCGAGGTTCGCCGTCGTGACGCTCTTCTTCGGCTGGTCGGGGGAGACGACGTCGGGGCGGAAGGTCAGCTCGTACGGGTGGTGGGCGTAGCCCGTCATCTGGAACAGCGCCGGGTTGGCGGCGACGAACGCGGCCGGGTCCGGGGTCTCGGCGCAGCCCTGCGCCTTGGCGTCCGCGCCCTTGAGGATCTGGAGGTTGTCGTCGAGGCAGTAGAGGCGCTCGATGAACGTGATCGGGGACATCGCGCTGGCGACGCTCGAGACCGTCGGCCGGCCCTTCGGCGCGGTGTCGCCGACCAAGATCGTGTCCTTGTCCACGCCGTGACCCGAGACCGTCAGTGCGGCCCAGGCGCCGGCGACGAGCGACCGGTACTGCTGCGGCGACGCGGGGACCGCGGAGCTGCCGGTGCCGACCCACTGCGGCGCGAGCCACGCACCCTGGTTGGGCTCGTTCCAGATCGACCAGTAGTCGATGCGGGGCAGCGGGGCGGTGGCGCCGTCCGGGACGAACGTGCCGCTGTAGCGCTGGCCGAGCGCGGCGACGAACGACGCGTACTCGCCGGGGCTCGGGTTGGAGACCGGGTCCAGGCGGTCCTCGATGAAGCCCGACATCGCCCACTTCGGGCCCGGGGCGCTCGGGTTGAGGTTGATCTTCAGGCCCCGCTTGGCGGCGCCCTGGACCACGGCGTCGAGGACCTTCCACCCCGCCGCCGGGTAGGCGTTCGGGTTGCTGGGGTCGAAGCCCGCGGGCTTCGTGGTGCTCTGGGCGTCCGGCGCGATGCGGTTCCAGAACGCGGTCACGCGGATCCGCTGGCCGCCGAGGGCCTTGATCTCGTTCAGCGTGCTGTCGCGGGTCTTCGCGTCGCTGCTGAGGATCCGCGGGTCGTCCTGGAACATCGACTCGAGGCGGCTGTCGGCTGAGGCGACCGCGGGGAGCCCGAGCAGGAGCAGGGCGGTGAGGGGGAGCAGGCGGCGCATGCGCATGTGTGCAGTCCTAACCCTTCGGGGACGGGGGAGTCGCGGTCGTGGGGTCACGGCGCGGGGGTGGTGGGCGGCGCCGGCGTGGTGGCCGGCGGCGTCGCGGGTGCGGGCGTCGTGGTCGACGCGTCGGTGGTCGTCGCCTTGCCGCTCTTGGCGGCCTTCTCGGCGTCGGCGGCGGCCTTCTTCGCCGCCTTCTCCTGCTGCCGGACGAGCTCCTTGGCCGCGAGCTGGCGGGTGGCGAGGATCGCGACCTCGCCGGCGGTGCGCAGCGTCGGCGCGAGCTTCAGGGCGGTGCCGGCGGCGCGCAGGGCGGCGCGGGGGCGCTTGGCGGTACGCAGCTCGAAGGTCGCCAGCAGCTCGTAGGAGCCCGGGGCGGCCGGCTCGCGGTCGACGATGTCCTCGAACTTCGCGCGGGCGCCGTCGATGTCGCCGGAGGCGACGCGCTCGCTGGCCTGGGTGCGCAGGATCTCCGTCGACAGCGGGTCGAGGTCCGCGGCGTGCGCGGCCTGACGGCGGGCCTCGGCGAGCAGCTCCGTGCGGCGTGCGCCCGTCTGGCCCGCGGCGTCGGCGAGCGTCGCCTGCGCGTCGTCGTCGACGCGGTCCGCGCGCCACGGCTGCAGGAGCGAGAACGCGCCGACGATCGTGACGGCGGCGATCGCGACGGCGGCGCCGACCCGGGGCGACGCGAGCCGCAGGCGCCCGCGGTGGCCGAGGCCGCCGCCGGCGAACGCGGCCTCGGCGCCGCGGCCGACGACCCAGCCGGCCAGCAGCATCATCGGCAGCGTGACGGAGGGGACGAACCAGTTCCAGTCCGCGACGGACGTCACCGCGAACGCCGCGACGACGCCGATCGCGGCGGCGATCCCGTCGCGCTCCGGGGTCCGGGCGCCGGAGCGCAGCGGTCCGCGCAGCCCGACGGCGCGGGCGGCGGCCGCCAGCCAGGCGACGGCGAGGCCGAGCTGGACGAGCATGCCCAGCCACCCCATGTCGGCCATCGTCTGGGGGACCCAGCCGTGCGCGTGGCGGGCGACGGCGCCGTCGTCGCGGCGAGCGCGGGACTGCACGGCCGCGAACCCGCCGGCGCCGACGCCGCGGAGCTTCTGGGCGTCGTAGAGGCGGAAGGCCTGGCGCCAGTAGTTCGAGCGGGTCGACTGGACGGCGGTCAGGCGCGACGGATCGCCGGCGGGCAGCGCGACCGGCGGGTCGGTGATCTGCGAGTAGGCGTGGGAGATGCTGCCGGTGAGCCCGCGCTCGCTGGCGGCCAGGAGGCCGATCCCGGCGAGCGGGATCATCGCGACGGACACGAGGATCGTCGTGCCGAGGCGGCGGCGCTCGGGGGTGCCGACGCCGGCGAAGACGGTCGCGAACTCGATGACCAGCCCGACGACGAGCAGGAAGACGATCGCGACGGCGAGCAGGACGCCGAACTCGACGCCGGCGGCGTCGCGGGCGGCGAGGACCACCTTGTCGGTGGACAGGTCGGCCTTCGCGAACGCCCAGATCGCGACGATGCCGCCGCCGAGGACACCGACGGCGAGCACGAGCAGGCTGTGCAGCCGCCGGGGCGAGAGGACGAGCCAGAACGCGATCCCGACGGCCGCGGCGGCCAGGCCACCGCGCGAGTACGACAGGAGCAGCGTGATGACGGCCAGCCCGGCGACCGGGTAGGCCAGCGCGTTCAGGGGCCGGTAGCCGTCGCGGCGCGTGCCGAGCCAGAGGGAGAGGACGAGCGCGAACGCCGCGAGGGCGCCGACGGCGTTCCAGTAGCCGATCGGGTCCTGCAGGCGGGCGAACACGAGCTCCGCCGGCAGGTCCTGCGGGAAGACCTTGTAGCCGAGCCCGAGGACGCAGACGACGGTGCAGCCGAGCAGCACGCCGCCCAGCGGGGCCTGCCAGCGGCCGGGCGCCAGCCGGGCGGCGGCGGCGCCGCCGACCATCACGGCGACGTACGAGAACGTCCGGTTGGTCTCGAACCACGAGGTGTCGGGCGACACCGACCAGGTGATCGAGAGCCCGGTGACGACGACGACCGCGAGCGCGGCCAGCAGCGTGCCGGCGCCCCAGAAGCGGGACCCGCGCGGCGCCCGCAGCGCGCTGACCACGGCGACGAGGCCGGAGAGCACGACGGTCGCCAGCAACGGCGGCGTGGTGACCGAGAGGCTGTCGCCCGTCTCCGCCTTCGTGGCGACCCACACCAGGAGGGCCGCCACGAGGATCACCCACGGCGTGTCACCACGGGCGACGGCGGTCAGGCGCGCGCGCGGACCGCCGGCGACGACGGGGCGCGGGGCGACCGGCGCGGTCGCGGGCTCAGCGGCCACGGCGTCGGCGGAGCGCCTGCAGCCCGGTGGCGCCACCGGCGATGCAGGCGGCGACCACGCAGGCGACGAGCGTCAGCAGCAGCGGGGTCGGGAGCGTGGTGTCGGTGGAGGCGCCGAGCTCGACGGCGGCGGCGGGGACGCCGGTGTCCTGGAGCTTGGCGGCGGTGTCGCCGGCCTTCTTGTCGGCGGCGGCGGTGGCCTGGGCCAGCGCGGCGGCGCGCTCGGCCGGGTCGGCCCCGCGAGCGTCGGTCTGGGGGTCCGGCGTCGTCGTGGTCTGCGTGGTCGTGCCGGCGCCGGAGGGCGTCGTCGTGGCCGCGCCCTGGCCGGTGGGCGTCGCGGCGCCGCCGCCCGTGGAGGACCCGCCGCCGCCGGAGCCACCGGTCGAGCCCGTCGAGCCGCCGCCCCCGCTGGTGCTCTTGGTGAGCTTGTCCTGGAGCGCCTGCTGGATCGCGTCGGAGCACTCGGAGTACTCGGAGGTGTTGGCCTGCAGCTCCTGCACGGCGGACTGGAGCTGCTTGACGCTGTAGCTGCCGTCGAGGGTGCCGTCGTTGCAGTCCGTGAGGATCGCGCGGTCGACCGCGCCCGCCGTGGCGGGGGCGCCGAGGGCGACGGCGAAGAAGGTCAGGAGGAGGGGGATCAGGCTGAGGCGGTTGCGCACGAGGGCTCCGATGGGGGGCGCGGGGTGGGCGGCACGCCGTACACGGGAGCGTGCACGGTCAGCGGCTTCAACGCTACCAACCCTCCCGTTGCCGAAAGGATGCGGTCGGACCGTCGGTGGGCGGAAACGCCCACCGGCCGGGGGGACGGCCTACGGGGCGTGCCGCTCGGCGTCCTGCACCGCGGCGAGCATGCCGGCGGCCCATGCGTCGAAGGTGAACGGTCGCACGTCGCGGCGACCGGCGTCGCCCAGGGCCCGCGCGGTGCCGGGGTCGACGGCCAGGCCGGTGAGCGCGCGGGCGAGCTCCAGCGGGTGCGACGCGGGGACGACGCGGCCGTTGCGGCCGTCGCGGACGAGCCCGCCCGCGGCCGCCCCGACGGCGTCGGTGGCGACGACCGGGACCCCGCGGTGCAGGGCCTCGTTGCAGACGAGGCCCCACGGCTCGACGAACGACGCGGTGCGCTCCGAGGGGACGCAGAGGACGTCGCTGCGGTCCAGCCACTCGCGGACCTCGTGCGGTGCGACGGCCCCGTGGGCGCGGACGCCCGGCAGCCCGGCGTCGGACGCCGACTCGGGGCCCAGCAGCGTCAGCTCGGCGCCGACGGCCTCGAAGAGGTTCGTCTGCCGCCAGGCCACGAGCAGGATCTCGAGGCCCTTGCCCGGCGCGTCGCGGCCGACGTAGGTGATGCGGAACGGGCTGTCGGGCGGCCGCGGCGTGGCGACGGGCTCGACCCAGACGGCGGGGTCGACGGCCTGCGGCGCGACGTGGACGCGGCGACCGCCCAGGGCCCGGACGTGAGCCGAGACGTGCGCGCCGTACGTGGCGATCGCGTCGGCGTCGCGGACGATCCGGCGCAGCAGCGGCCGGGCGACGACGAACGCGGGCGTCGACGGCTCGTGCCACATCGCGCTCCAGAGCACGAACGGCGTGCCGGCCATCCGGGCGCCGCGCCACGCCGACGGCAGGGCGATCCGGCCCGCCGTGCCGGCGATGACCGTCCGCCAGCGGTCGCGCGCGCCGGCGAGCCGGAGGATCTCCTTCTGGCCCACGCGGTGGGTCGGCACGCCCGCGTCGTCGACCGACCTCGTGAAGTGGTGGTCGCGACCCTCGAAGACGGCGACCTCGACCGGCGCGAGCTTCGCGAGGGCCCGCAGCGCGCCGACGCGCTCGGGCGGCACGCGGGACGTGACGATCAGGATCGGGCGGTCGGAGCGCGAGGCCACGGGGGCGATCATCCCCCCTTGGAACCGGACCGGGGCTGGGCCGGGGCGGAGCCGCCGCGCGAGATCGCCGCCGGGCGGCCCCCGGGACGCCCGATCGCGAGGTCCGACTGGCCGCCGTCGACGACGCCGCGGTAGGCCCGCAGGGTCTGCCGGCCGCAGCGCTCCCAGGTGAACGACTCGGCGACGGTGCGGCGCGCGGAGACGCCGAGCGCCCGGCGGCGGGCGGGGTCGCTGAGCAGCGCGTCCAGCGCGCGGGCGAGCGCGGCGATGTCGCCGGGCGGCACGAGCACGATCCCCTCGCCGACGGCCGCGATCTCCTGCGGCCCGGGCTCGCCCATCGCCGCGACGGCGGGCATCGCGCCCGCCATCGCCTCGACGTACGCCACGCCGAACGCCTCGTCCACCGAGGGCATGACGAAGACGTCGGCCTCGCGGGCCGAGGCCATCGCCTCCTCGTGCGGCAGCTGGCCGCGCCACTCGATGCGGTCGTCGACGCCGAGCTCCGCGGCCAGCCGCGCCAGCGCCGGGCGCTCGGGCCCGTCGCCGATCACGCGGTAGCGGACGCCCGGGTGGCGGTCGCGGAGCACCCAGAGCGCGCGCAGGACGTCCTCGTGGCGCTTGCGGGGCACGACGTGCGCGACGGTCACGAGCAGCGGCTCGGGGACCTCGAGGGCGACGGGGCGCAGGACGGGGCCGTGGCCCCAGCGGCCGCGGGCGCGGCGCGGCGCCGGGTCCTGGCCGACGGGCAGCTCGCCGCCGGACGGCGCGGCCCAGCTGCGCCCGCGACGCCAGCGGTCGACCTCGTCGGGGCCGGGCAGGTCGGTGCCCAGCCGCACGACGCGGGTACGCTCGGCGCCAAGGTCGTGGCAGCGGTCGGCGGTGCCGGCGCTGTTGGCCAGCACGACGGCCGAGGCCCCGAACGCGTCGCGGACGGCGCGCTCGCCCTCGGACGACCGGCGCGCGGTGAAGTACACGTCGCCGCCGTGGACGGAGACGATCAGCGGGACCGCCGCCAGGCGGCCGGTCCCGCAGGCGCGGCGGACGGCGTCGCCCGCCGGGACGGCGTTGTGCGCGTGGACGACGTCGAACGGCCATTCGCGGTGCAGGCGCCGCAGCGCGCGGCGCAGCGGCCGGGCGGCCCAGCGGCCCCAGCTGCCGTACGAGCGGTCGCGCGGCGGGCTGTGGAAGCGGACGTACGTGATCGGGACGCCGTCGAGTGTCGTCTCGCGCGGCTGCGCGCGCATGCGGCGCAGCGTCCGCAGCAGGTCGCGGGGCCGCGTCGCGCGCGGCGGGACGGGGCGGTGCAGGACCAGGACGCGGACGTCGGCCCCGGCGTCGCGGGCCGCCACGGCCTGGCGGTGCGCCCACACGCCGAGGACCGGATCGTCGGCCCGCGGGTAGAACTCCGCGACGACGCAGACCCGCAGCGGGCGCTCGGGATCGCGCGGCGTCTGGGTGGGCGGGGGAGCGGGCACGTGCCCGGGGAGCCTACGAGACCGCGGGCGACGGACCGGTGACGGCCTGGTGGCCGGGGCTCAGCGAGCCGGCGGCACGTCGTCGTGCCGGGCGACCGTCCGCAACTCCCAGCGGGGCAGCCACGGGCGGTCGGCCAGGAGCGCCTCGGCCGCGGCGCGCGCGTCGCCCGTGTCGTACCCCGAGCCCGCGGGGGCGTGCGAGTGGTCGACGGGCAGCGCGTCGACGATCCCCAGGCGCCAGCCGTGCTCCGCGGCGACGGCGGCCCAGTGCGCGTCGAGGCCCCAGCCCATCCCCGTGCCCGACGGGAACGGCAGCAGCACGTCGGCGGCGCGGCGCGCGATCGCGGTCACCGGGCCGATCTCGACGAAGGTCGTCTCGCGCCAGACCGCGCCGGGGACCCGCCGGGTGACGGGCCACGCGGCGTGGCCGTGGCGCCGGTGCGCCGGCTGGGCGAGGTCGAGCTCCGCCGCCTCGCAGAGCCCGACGAACCGGTCGAGCCAGGACACGCGGCCGCCGCCGAGCGCGACGTCGTCGTCGACGATCAGCAGCCAGTCGAAGCCGGGCGCGCTCGCGGCGGTCTCCTCGATCACGGCGAAGCGCGGGCGGCCCGCCGGGTCCTCCGCGCGCAGGTCGACGTCGTGGCGGTCGGAGCGCAGGTGGGAGCGCAGCGCGTCGACCAGCGCCGCGTTCCTCGGCCGCGCCGGGATCACGACGAGGACGCGGCGCCGCGGCGCCGCGTCCGCCAGGCGGGCGAGCGCGCGGCCGGTGCCGGACGCCGCGTTCCGCAGGTCCAGCCAGCGGTCGTGCGCCCGCAGCAGGTGCGCGCGCCGGCCGGCGACGAGGCCGCTCGTGCCGGAGAACGCGTCGTCGACCGACGGGGTCCACGGGCCGTCCGGGGGCGGGGGCGGGGCGTAACCGAGCAGCGCCTCGCGCGCGCGGCCGGCGGCGTGGGCGGTCGTCCAGCGGTGCGGGGCGTCGCGGTGGCGGGCCAGGCCGGCGAGGTTGGCGGCCAGCGTGCGCAACTCGCCGCCGATCCCGGGCGCGCGGCCGGCGCGCTGGTCGGCCTGCCGGGTGGCGGCGCCGCGGTGGAACTGGGCGCGGGAGAGCGCGGTGGTGGTCGCGTCCGGGGCGATCCGGCGGTGCGCGACGCCCGCGGCGGCGACGTAGCGGACGCGACCCCCGGCGGCGATCAGGCGCCGCAGCCACTCCTCCTCGTCGCCGCTGCTCATCGTGTGGGTCGGGTCGAACGGCCCGATCCGGTCGACCCAGGTGCGCCGCACGGCGAGGTTCGCGCCCCAAAGCTGGTCGGTGTCCTGGTCCTCGTCCGGCGCGAGCACCAGGCGCGAGATCGCGGGCATCCGGTGCTCGGCGTCGCTGTCGGGGCGGCCGTCGAGTGCGGGGCGGACCGGGCCGCCGAGCGCGCCGAGCTGCGGGTCCGCGGCGGCCGCGTCGACCAGCGCGCGCAGCCACCCGTCGTCCACGGCGACGTCGTCGTCCAGCAGGCAGACGAGGTCGGCGTCGGTGGCGTCGATCGCGGCGTTGCGCGACGCGTTGAGGCCGCGGCGGCGGGGGTGCGTCAGGCAGCGGATGCCGTGCCGGGTGGCGACCGCGCGGGTCTCCTCCGACGGGCCGTCGTCGACGACGAGGACCTCGGCGCCGAGCGCGCGGGCCTGCGGGAGCACCGAGCGGAGGGCGACGTCGAGGTAGTCCGGGCGCCCCGTGGTGGGGATCGCGACGCTGACGCTGAGCCGTTCCACGCCCCGCCAGCGTACGCTCAGGAGGATGCCCGCGCCCGCCCCCACCGTCTCGGTGGCCGACCCCCGGACGTTCCTCCCCGGGGTCTGGCAGATCGATCGACAGGTCCACGACGCCCGGTCCCGCGAGGACGGGCGGTACATCGGGACGGCGACGTTCCTCCTGGACGGCGACGGCCTCTCGTGGACCGAGCGCGGCACCCTGCGGCTCGGCAGCTTCGAGGGCAGCGCGACCCGCACGATGGCCGTCGTGCCGTCGCGGCCGGGCGCGGCGGCGCCGTGGGAGGTCCGCTTCGACGACGGCCGGCCGTTCCACCCGCTGGACCTCCGAGGCGGCGCGTGCCCGGTCGACCACCCCTGCGGCGAGGACCACTACTCGGGCTGGGTCCGCGTCGAGCACGAGGACCTGATGGTCGTCTCCTGGCGCGTGACCGGTCCGGCGAAGGACCACACGATCCTCACCCGGTACACGCGGTGAGCGGGCGCCCGGCGGCGGGGACGGCCGGGCCGCGCGCGCTCGCCGGGCGGCCACCGTCGTGGACGGCCGGCCAGGCCGCGAGGCCATCGATCCGGACGGCCGGGGCGCCCCAGTGATCCTCCACCTCCACCACCGCTACCGGACGCTCGGCGGCGAGGAGGCCGCGATCACGGCTCTGCGGGCGCTGACCGAGGACGTGCTGGGGGAGGAGACGGCGCTCCTGGAGCGCGACTCGGCCGCGGTCGGCGGCGCGCGCGCCGCGGTCGGGCTGCTGCGCGGCGGACTGGATCCGGACGAGGTCGCCCGCGAGGTGCGCCGGACCGGCGCTCGGATCGTCCACGCCCACAACGTGCACCCGACCTTCGGCGCGCGGGCCCTGCGGGCAGCGCGGGCCGAAGGGGCGCGGGTCGTCCTGCAGCTGCACAACTACCGCCTGGTCTGCGCGGTCGGCACGTGCGTCCGCGACGGCGAGGACTGCCGCGAGTGCCACGGCGGCGACACCCGCCCCGGCCTGCGGCACGGCTGCCGCGGCGGCCGCGCGGAGGGCGTCGCCTACGCCGCCGGGCTCGCGCTCCAGCGCCGCCCGCTGATCGCCGGCGCCGACGCGATCGCCGTCCCCAGCGGCGCGGCGCTGCGGCGCCTGCTCGACCTCGGCGCGGGACTGCCGGAGGACCGCACCCACGTCCTGCCCCACCCCGTGGCCGCCGGCCCGCCGATCGTCCCCGACCCGGAGGGCCCGGCGATCGTCGTCGGCCGTCTGGCGCCGGAGAAGGGCACTGCGACGGCGATCGCGGCCGCGCGGATCACCGGCCGGCCGCTCGTGGTCGCGAACTCCGGCCCGCTGGAGGACGAGCTGCGCGCGGCGGCGTCGGACCTGCCGCACGTGACCTTCGCCGGGCGGCTGGACCGCGCGGGCCTCGACGCGCTGCGGGCGGGCGCGGCGCTGGAGCTCGTCCCGTCGCTGGCCCACGAGACGTTCGGGCTGGCCGCCGCCGAGGCGATGCTCCGCGGCCTGCCGGTCGTGGTCTCCGACGTCGGTGCGCTGCGTGAGCTGGTCCCCGACGACGCGCGCGTGCCGCCCGGTGACGCTGCCGCGCTGGCCGCCGCCTGGCAACGCCTGGCGGGCGACGCGGCCGCGGGGGCACGCCAGCGGGACCGGGCGCGCGCCCTGACGGACCCCGCGGTGGTCGCCGACCGCCTGCGGGCCGTCTACGCGGCGGCGGGGGGCTGAGCAGGCCCGGGGCGGGACGTCGGTCGGTCGGCCCACGGTCAGGAGCCCGCCGCGGACGCCGACGGCGAGCCGTCGGCCGGCGTGGTCGGCGACGACCACCCGGGGAACGCTCAGCCGGGCGGCCTAGACTGCGGCCCATGGCGTGGCTTCTCACCGGCGGGGCCGGCTACATCGGCTCCCACATCGTCCAGGCGTTCCAGGCGGCGGACCGCGAGGTCGTCGTGCTCGACGACCTCTCGTCGGGCTTCCGGGAGTTCGTCCCCACCGGGGTGACGCTCCACGAGGGCAAGCTCGAGGACGCCGCGGCCGTGGCGGCGGCGCTGGACGCCCAGCCCGTCGACGGCGTCGTCCACCTCGGCGGCCTGAAGTACGCCGGCGAGTCGGTCAACGTGCCGCTGGACTTCTACCGCGCCAACGTCGAGGGCACCCGCGTCCTCCTGCGCCAGATGGGCCTGCGCGGCGTCGACCGCCTCGTGTTCTCGTCGAGCTCCGCGACGTACGGGACGATGGAGGGCGAGATCGTCACCGAGGACGCGCCGCAGCGACCGGAGAGCCCGTACGGCGAGTCGAAGCTGATCGGTGAGTGGCTGATCCGCGACCAGGCGACCGCGCATCCCGCGCTGAAGCACACGTCGCTGCGCTACTTCAACGTCGTCGGCTCCGGTCCGCCCCGCGACGAGCCGGCGAGCCCCAACGGCGTCGTCTCGATCGTCGACCACAGCCCGTACAACCTCTTCCCGCTCGTCTTCCGCGCGCTGTCGCGCGGCGACCGGCCGAAGGTCTTCGGCGACGACTACCCGACGCCCGACGGCTCGTGCGTCCGCGACTACATCGACGTCGTCGACCTCGCCGAGGCCCACGTCCGCGCCGCACTCCTGCTCGAGGAGGGCAAGCAGCTGGCCCCGGCCTACAACGTCGGCCGCGGCGAGGGCGTGTCCGTCCGCCAGATCGTCGAGACGATCCTCGCGGTCGTCGGCGAGGAGGCCCTCGGCTACGACGTCGCCCCTCGCCGCGGCGGCGACCCGGCGAAGATCGTCGGCTCCGCCCGCCTGATCGAGCGGGACTTCGGCTGGAAGCCCGCCCGCGACTTGCGCACGATGGTCGAGGGCGCGTGGGAGGCGTGGAACGCCCCGGGCACCGCGGAGCGCGAGGCCGCACAGGACACGCGCCGGGCGCACGGCTGACGGTCCGCGCTGCCGGGCACGTCCCTCACCCCGCCGGGGCGAGTCGCGCTCCGACGGCCTGCGCTCCCGCTCGAAGTCGCTCGTCCCACACGACGAACACCGTCTGGTCGCTCTCGAGCGCGAGCAGGCTGGCCAGGTGGACGGCGTCTGCTCCACGGAGTGCGTGCCGCGCCGCGAGATCGCCGGCGTGGGACATCACTGCCGGGGTCAGCTCGACCGGTCTGGTCGCGGCCCAGAACCGTTCCCAGAGCGCCTCGGCACGGTGCTGATCCGCTGAGGACAAGCGGTTCGCGCGGCCGGCTGCGGCGAGTGCCGCGCGGACCTCGGGGTACGCGAGGCGGCTGGAGACCGCTACGTCGCAGGAGTTCCAGAGGTCTCCCGCGAGCTCGCTCCCGGCCTCGGCGATCAGGAGCTTGACGAGGGCGCTGCTGTCGAAGTACCCGAGGGGCACGGGGTCAACGGCGGTGTTCGGAGATCAGGTCCGAGACCGAACCGACGGCCGGAACCCGTTCCGTAGCGGTCGCCACCGGACGCTCCGTGCTGGTCGGTGGGCCGAGCACGCCCTCGCGCGTCAGGCGATCGATCAGCGGCGCGGCCTCGACGGCGAGGAGCCGGACCACCGGGGTCCCCCTGTCGGTGACGACGACCTCCTCGCCGGCCCGCGCCCGATCGATCCAGCTCGACAGCTCGGCGCGCAGGGTGCTGATGGCAACGTCCATGAACGAAATGTACAACTCGCGTGGTGGCAGATGTACATCAAATCGGGGCGGGGCTGGATCGAACGTGCGCCGAAGCCACGGCTGCGCCGCAGGCTGCCCCTGCTCGACCCGTCCGCGACGAGCCGAGAGCGGGCGGCGTGGCCTGACGGCGGCTCCTCAGACCGTCCGCAGCCAGGCGACCGTGTCGGCGATCCCCTGGTCCAGCGAGATCTGCGACTCCCAGTCGAGCAGCGCCTTGGCCTTCGACACGTCGGGCCAGCGGCGCTGCACGTCGACCTGGAACGTCGGCAGGTGCTCGAAGACGAGCTCGTCCTTGCGGCCGCACTGCTCCCAGATGACCTCGCAGACGTTCGCGATCGTGCGCTCGTCCCCGGCGGAGATGTTGAAGTCCTCGTTCAGCGCGGCGTCGTGGCCGGTGGCCGTGACGATGCCGTCGGCGATGTCCTGCACGTGGGTCAGCGTGCGGGTCTGATCGCCCTTGCCGAAGATCGGCAGCGGCGCGCCCTCGGGCAGCGCCAGGACCTTCTTGATGACGTCCGGGACCATGTGCGCGATGCCGGGCTCGTCCTCGGGCATCTCGCCCGGGCCGTAGGCGTTGAACGGGCGGACGATCGTGTACGGCAGGCCGTGCTCGGCGTGCGCGGCCTTGATCTGGATCTCGCCAGTGAGCTTCGAGAAGCCGTACGCCGACGTCGGCGTGGGGACCTTCTCGACGTCGGACTCCTTCGTCGGGAAGCTCGTCGAGTTCTCGAAGACCATCGAGCTCGAGACGTACGTGAAGCGCTCGACGCCGATCTCGATCGCGGCGCCCATGACGCTGTTGTAGAGCGACGAGTTCACGTCGGTCAGGGTGTACGGCAGCTTGTGGAAGTTGCCGATCCCGCCGACGATCGCGGCGAGGTGGATGACGTGCGAGCAGCCGACGAGCGCCCGCTTGGCCTCGGCGCGATCCCGCAGGTCGCCGCGATGGATCTCGCAGCCCTCGCGCATCCAGTCGGGCGCGTCGCGCTGATCGGAGACCCGCACCTCGAAGCGCGGGTCGCGGAGGAGACGACGGACGACGGCGGCGCCGATGGTGCCGGCACCGCCGGTGACGAGAACGCGAGACATTGCGGGTCAGGGTATCCGGGAGGCCATCGCCGGCGCGCTTCGGCGGCGACGCGCGCGGGGACCCCGGGTCGGGGGTGCGCCGGACCCGTCGTCTGCGGAGCTCGAGTGCTTCCGGGCATACCGGTACCGGGCGCCGGTGACGGGACCGCTCCCGTGTCGATACCCCGGCGTCAGTCGCCACTCGCACGGTCGATCAACAGGCGCAACGCGTCTGTCTGGATGGCGTTCGTGCGGCTCACCTCGCGCAGCTCGGCGGTCTGGAGATCGCTCGTCCCGCGCAGCGCGCGCATCTCCTCCGTCATCTCGTCCTGGTGCTCGCGGTACGCCGCCCACTGCGCTTGCCGCTGCTCGCGGTCCGCCTCCCACCGCGCGACGGTCGCCTCGTGCTGGGCGGCCCATCGATCGCTCGTTTCCTGCCACACGCGGGCGTGCTCGACGCGGAGGATCCGGATCTCCTCGAGCGTGTCGGAGATCCGCCGCCCGATCTCCTGGAACTCCCGGTCGGCCATGAGGCAATGGTGCCTGACGGCCCGCGATCGAGCAACCGCAGGCCGTGCCGATTCCGTGCCGAGCCGCGGCACTCCGCCGGCGTCATCCGCCGGGGCGCGGCTCCGGCCCAGTGACCCGTTTGGCATGCGGCGAGTGGCCCACCGCCGTGGCCGCCGGCCGCCGGTCGACGTTCAGGCGGCCGACGGGACGGCGGTCTCGACAGCCGACGCGAGCGCCTCGGCCTCGCCGAAGACCGTGTCCTGCCCGAAGCAGTTCCACGGGTCCGCCAGCACGGCGCCGTCGGACGCGAGGTCGGCGATCCGCCGCAGCACGGCCGGGTCCTTCCACGCGGTGTGGTTCGTCGCCAGGACGATCGCGTCGGCGTCCGCGACGGCCTCCGCCAGCGTCAGCGTCGACGACGGGCTGTGCGGGTCGTGCGCGGCGACGAGGGCCAGCTCGCGCTCCAGGAGCCGCATGAGCTTGAAGCTCAGCGAGTCGCGCTCGTCGTCGGTGTCGCCCTTGAACGCCAGGCCGAGCACCGCGATCTTGCGACCGCGCAGCTTGCCGCCGGGCAGACGCCGCTTGAGCCCGTCGAGCAGGAACAGCGGGACGGACTCGTTGACCCGCGAGACCGCGAGCAGCATGCCCGGCGCCGGCGAACGCTCCTCGCTGAACGTGAAGTCCTTGCGCAGGCAGGTGCCGGCGGTCATCCCCGGCAGCTTCATGCCGCCGCGCGGGTAGTCCCGGTTGATGAGGTCGATGACCTCGAAGACGTTGGCGCCGTACTGCTCGCACTCCATCATCAGTCGGTTGGGCAGCGCGAACATCGTGTACCGCAGGATGTTGGTCCAGATCTTCGCCAGCTCGGCCTCGATCGGCGTCGTCTGCACGACGCGTGCCCCGAGGGCGGCGAAGGGCCCGGCGGCGACCTCGCCCGAGCGCTCGCCGACGCCGCCGACGATGCACGGCAGCGTGGAGATCTCGGCGAAGAAGCGGGACGCCGCGATCCGCTCCGGGACGTGCGCGACGAAGAGGTCGGTGCCGACCGTGAAGCCGCGGTGCATCTCGAGGTAGCCGGCGACGAAGTCGGTGGTGCCGGGGGCGATCGTCGAGCGCAGGACGATGCAGTGGCCCTCGCGCAGGTGCGGGAGCAGGTCGTCCAGCACGCTGCGGATCTGGCTGACGTCGATCTCGATGTGCGAGAACGACGGGGTGCCGAGCGTCAGCACGATGTGCCGGGCGCGGGCGGCCTCGGCGACGCTGCCGGAGATCTCGAGCGACCCGTTGGCCTGGACGCGCTCGAGGATCTCGGCGGCGCCCGGCTCCTCGAACGGCATCCGGCCGTCCTGGACGGCCGCGACGATGTCCTCCTTGGCGTCGATCCCGATCGTGCGCAGACCACTGTCCGCGAACGCGAGCGCCAGCGGGAGCCCTACGCGACCGATACCGACGACTGCGACGTCCAGATCCACCTGCGGGAGGCTATCGACCGGCGGGTACCGACCTGCGCCGCAGCGGGCGACGGCGGGGCGGCGGGCCCTCGAGGAGGACCGGGGCGACGTGCTGGCCCGAGCTGCGCTGGCGCACGAGCTGCGTCGTGAAGCGCAGGACGAAGAGTGGGTTGTAGCGGGCGTAGCGCCGCCACAGGCGGCGAGGCTCCTGCGCCAGGCGGAAGAGCCACTCGAGCCCGAGCGACTGCACGCGCGCCGGGGCCTGGGGGACCAGGCCGGCGTGGAAGTCGAACGCGGCGCCGACGCCGACGAGCACCGGGGCCTCGAGCCGCGGGCGCATCGCGGCCATCCACTTCTCCTGCTTCGGCACGCCGATGCCGACCCAGACGACGTCGGCGCCGGAGCCGTTGATCTCGTCGACGATGTCCTCCTCCTCGGAGGTCGTCAGCGGACGGAACGGCGGCGACCAGCCGCCGACGATCGTCAGGCCCGGGAAGCGGTCCAGCAGGTTGCGGGCCAGGGTGTCCAGCGCGTCGCGGTCGCGGCCGCCGTAGAGGTAGACGCGCGTCCCGTTGCGGGCGGCGTGCTCGCAGTGGCGCTCCATCAGCGTGGGGCCGTAGACGCGGTTGGGCTGCTGGTGGCCCAGGAGGTTCATCGCCCACACGAGCGGCTGGCCGTCGGGGACGGTCAGCGAGCTGCCGAGCACGGCGGCGCGGAGCTCCGGGTCCTCGTGGCAGGCCATCACGGTGTGCGTCGCGGCGACGCAGACGTAGCCCTGGCGGCGGCTGGCGACCATGGCGTCCATCCACGAGAGCGTGCGCTCGTAGGTGGTGAGCGCCATCGGGATCCCGACGACCTCGACCTGGGGAGGCGGGGTGGCCAGAGACCGGAGGACGTCCGCGTTGGAGACCGGGTTCCCGTCGTTGTGCATGGTGTGGGGATGCGACGCGAAGACGGGGATCGTCCTCCTCCTGTCGCTACGAGTCCTAAACCCGTGGTGCCTACAGAAGTTGCGCGAAGCGTGAAACCTACCGTCCGGGGGATCCGTCCCGTGTGCCGCACGTCCGTCGACATCACCTACCCACGGGGTGGGATCGCGATACCAAGGGGCCGATCCTGCAACGGATCGCCCATGCGTCCAGTCGGTCGGCCCCGGTGGCCGCGGGCGGGTCGGCGGGCGTCGCCGGGGCCCCGGCGACGCCCAGTCTGGCGCCCGCCAGGGGCCGCGGCGTGCCCTGCGGCGGGGCCCGCGTCGGCTCCCCCATCGGCGCCAACGGCCGTGCCCCACCGGTCGGACGCTCGCCACGGGACCTGCGGACCGGGCCTCATACACTCCGCGGGATGCGTTCCCGGCCGCTCCTGAGGACCCCATGACCCGTCGCGTCCTGATCACCGGGGTGACCGGCCAGGACGGCGGGTACCTCGCCGAGCGCCTGCTGGCGGACGGCGACGAGGTGCTCGGCACCGTCCGGCGGACGGAGGGCGCGCTGGAGGCGGCCGGCCTGGGCCATCTGGCGGGGCACGTGCAGCTCGTGACAGCCGACCTCCTCGACCCCGAGGGCCTGCGCCGGACGATCGCCGACGCGCGGCCGGACGAGATCTACCACCTCGCCGCGCCGACCTTCGTGCCGGACTCGTGGAAGGACCCGACCGAGGTCACGCGCGCCGTCGTCACCGGCACCGCCGCGATCCTGGCCGAGACCGCCGCGATGGACGGCGTCCGGGTCCTGGTCGCCAGCTCGAGCGAGATCTTCGGCGACGCCGGCGTGTCGCCCCAGGCCGAGTCGGCGCCCACCCGGCCCCGCAGCCCCTACGGCGTCGCGAAGCTCGCGGCCCACGGTCTGGTCCGCACCCTCCGCGACGGCCAGGACCGCCACCTCGTCTCCGCCGTCACCTTCAACCACGAGTCGCCCCGGCGCCCCGAGCGCTTCCTGCCGCGCAAGGTCACCTCCGGCGTCGCCGCGATCGCCGCCGGCCGCGCCGACGAGCTGACCCTCGGCGACCTCGCCGCCGTCCGCGACTGGTCGCACGCCAAGGACATCGTCGAGGGCATGGTCCTCGCCCTCCGCCACGACACCCCGGACGACTACGTCCTGGCCTCCGGCGTCCCGCACACCGTGGGCGACCTCGTCGACGCCGCCTTCTCCGCCGCCGGCGTCGAGCGTCTCGTCCCGACCCGCGAGGGCCGCATCCGCGACCGCGTCGTCGTCGACCCCCGCTTCGTTCGCCCCCCAGAGCAGTGGCCTCCGGTCGGCGACCCGACGAAGGCCCGGACGGTCCTGGGCTGGACGCCGCGGCACACGTTCGAGCAGCTCGTCGGCGAGATGGTGGCGGCGGACCTGGAGCGGGCGGGGGGCGCGTAGGGAGCGCTGCGCCGGCCTCGGTGCCACCCGGGGCGATCCGCGCTGTCACGGGTTTCCGTCGATGTACGCTCGCGGCATGCGTGTGTATGCCGTCCCAACCACCGTGTTCGCCTCCGGAGGGCACCGATTCTCGAGACCCGCGTCGCGGATCGTCGGGGCGCTGGTCGTGATCGCGACGTCAGTGCTGATGATCCTGCCCGGGCGCTCCGACGCAGCGCCGTGCTACCCGTCCCACTGCTATTCGGAGATCCGGACGTCGCCGACCTACGCGGTCGGCAACTCGGCGATCACGCTGCGTACGAGCCAGATGGATCCGATGGGCTACTACGACGGTGCCCGCATGCAGCACGAAGGGTGGACCAACTTCCCGGATGGCCGTTGGGTCGAGTCCGGCACCACCACCGGCACGATCGGCTACGGCACGGGGAGTGGGGCGAGTTGGACCGGCACGCCGGTGTACTTCCTGGCCTGGGCGTCGAACCCGACGAATCCGGCGGAGTCGGCGACGTTCACCGAGTACGACTTCCCCGGCGGCCCGGGACTCAACGTCTTCTACACCACAGAGCACCGGTCGACGGGCACCGGCAGCTGGTGCATCTACTTCGGAGGCGCGGTGCTCAACTGCCCGGCCCCGTCGTCGCCATTCCCCGCGTACTCGTACCGTGTCGAGGCGGGACTCGAGGTCGCGTCGGGCAACCCGACGCACGTCCCGACCTCCGGGACGACGTTCATCGAGACGTCCGTCGGACCTCCGGGGTACGGATACATCCCGTCGTCGTACGTCGGAGCGACACAGGGGAACCAGTGGTGCTACCAGCAGCCGGTGCCCGGGTATTCGACGAACTCGCTGAACTTCGGCACCGGCGGACCTCCGTGTGCGAGCGGACAGAGCTCCCGGGCCGCCCAGGCCACCCCGCCGCCATTCGAGGTGTCGCGAGCACTGACGCCGTCGCCGTTCGCCGGGTTCAAGAGGTCGGCGCGCACCTTCCTGTCCGCGGATGAGCTGCGCAAGGTGGTCGACGGCGTCGAGGCGAACCCGTCGGTTCGGGGACGCGTCAGCTCCGCGGTCGTGCGCACGGCCTCGATGAAGGAGGCATCGGAGGCGATCTCTCCCGAGGCGCCGGTGACGCGGGACCCCGCGGATCAGGAGCGGGACGCGTGGCTCGCGAGCGACGTTGCCGTCGTGTCGTTGCGGGGGACGTTCGAGTTGCTGAACGCCCCCGTGCCCGCCGGGGCGGCGGCGCCTCGCGGCTCGGTCCTGAACGTCGTGGTGGACCGGAGGACCGGCCGGACGAACGCCGTGCGCCTGGACGGCCAGGAATCCGAGCGCGTGGCGAAGCTGTCCGCGGCATCGAGGTTGCGGTAGGCGCCGGGAGTGCCGACGCACGACGTCCCGGTCGCCCGGGCCGTCGTGGTCGCACCCCCTAGCCGGGACGGCATCGGAATGGGCGTGCGACCATCCCCGACCGTGCCGTCCCCGATCCGCGTCGCCCTGAACCTCGTCTACCTCGTCCCGGGGGAGACCGGGGGGATGGAGGTCTACGCCCGCGAGCTCCTGCCGCGGCTGGCCGCGATCGACGGCCTCGATCCCGTCGCGATCGTCAACCAGGTCGCGGCCGGCGACGCCGATGCGCCCTGGAACACCGTCGTCGAGTCGGTCACGGCGCCGGTCGACGCGCGCGACCGCAAGCAGTGGGTCTGGGGCGAGCAGCGCCACGTCCCGCGGCTCGCCACGGAGCTGGGGGCGGACCTCGTCCACAGCCTGGCCTCGACGGGCCCGGGGCGGCTGGCGGGCGGCCCGCCGCGGATCACGACCGTCCACGACCTCCACTACGCGGTCGCGCCCGACGCCCACTTCGGCCTCCGCGGCCTGGGGATGCGGCTGCTCGTGCCCGCCGCCGTGCGCGCTTCGCGGCGGATCATCGCCGACTCGCAGTCGACGAAGGACGACGTCGTCGCGCACATCGGCACGCCCGCGGAGCGCATCGACGTCGTCCACCTGGCGACGACCCTGCCCGATCCGTCGATCGCGACGGACGAGCCGACGCTGCGCCGGCGCCTGGGCTTCGGGGAGCGTCCGGTGCTGCTGAGCATGGCGGCCAAGCGGCCGCACAAGAACGTCGAGGGCCTGATCGACGCGATCGCCGCGATCCCGGCCGAGCGCCGGCCGCTGCTCGTCGTCCCGGGCTATGCGACCGAGCACGAGCCCGCGCTGCTGCTCCACGCCGCGGCGCGGAACGTCCGGGACGACGTGCGCTTCCCGGGCTGGCTGTCGCGCGCCGACGTCGAGGGCCTGTGGCGCCTGGCGACGGCCCATGTCTTCCCGTCGTTCTACGAGGGCTTCGGCCTGCCGGTCCTCGAGGCGATGGCGCGCGGCGTGCCGAGCGCGTGCTCCGACCGCGCGTCGCTGCCCGAGGTCACCGGCGGCGCGGCGCTCCTGTTCGACCCGGCGGATCCCGAGGCGATCCGGTCCGCGGTCGAGCGCCTGCTGACCGACGAGGCGCTGCGCGACGACCTGCGTGAGCGGGGCCTGCAGCGTGCGGAGGCGTTCTCGTGGGAGCGGGCGGCGGAGCAGACGGCGGCGTCGTACCGGCGGGCGCTGGGCGGCTGAGGCCGCCTCAGGTGCGGCGGGCGGAGCCGTAGCCCGCCGACACGGTCTTCAGGGATGCGTCGAGCGACAGTCGCTCGGCGTTCTCCGCGTACCACGCGCGGGTCCGCTCGCGGAGCGCCTCGCCACCGGTGTGGCAGGCGACGACCGCCGCGGCGATCGACGCGCCCGTGGGCTCGGCGGCGACGTGCCCGTTCTGGCCCTCGGCGATCAGCTCGACCGCCGCGTTGTCGGCCCCCTCGACGACGACCGCCGGCACGCCGTGACCGGAGGCCTCGACGACGACGAGCCCGTAGCCCTCACGGGACGACGGCTGGACGACGCAGAGCGCGGTGCGCATCGCCTCGTCGATGACCTCGGTGGCGACGAAGCCGGGGACCTCGACGACGTCCTGCAGCCCGAGCTCGGCGATCCGGGCGACGACGCGGTCGTGCTCGGGTCCGGCGCCGAAGATCCGGCCGCGGAGGTCGGGCACGGTCTCCCGGGCCTTCGCGATGGCGTCGACGACGAGCCACGCGCGCTTCTCGGGGATCATCCGGCCGGCGTAGACGACCGTCGGCGGATCGGCCGCCGGTGCGGGCGGAGCGGCTTCCAGCGCACCGGCGTGCATGCCGGTCAGGAGCGTCACGCCGCCGCGCAACCCGATCGCGTCGAGCCGCTCGGCGTAGCGCCTGCTGAACGCGTAGGCGGTCTGGGGCATCAGCGCGCAGACGCGCTGGATGGTCCACCCGATGCGCCCGCCGATGCCGCCGAGGTAGCCGCGCCAGTACTCGCGGCTCCACACCTCGAACCAGTCGACCGTGACGCCGTAGCGCCCCAGCGGCCGTGCGGCCTCGGCCGCGAGCAGCGAGAAGTACGGGAACGACGACGCGTGCACGACGTCGTAGCGCCGCCCGTGCCGCAGCAGGTGCCGCAGCACGCCGACACCGAACCGCAGGGGCGGACCGATCTTCCGGTTGCCGTCCTTGTAGAGCTCCAGCCGCGGCCCGACGGCGATGACCTGGACGCCCGGGATCTCGGGCTCCTGGCCGTCGTCCCACTGCGTGAGCGTCAGGTACGTGACCTCGTGGCCGTCGGCCACGAGGCGCTCGGCGAGGCCGCGGTACCAGCGCTCGCCGCCGCCCACCGTCCACGGGTACAGGCAGTCGTAGACGAGGCAGATGCGCACCGCGGAGCTACTTGGAGAGCAGCTCGAGGTCGGCGCGGGTCATCAGGCGGATGAGCTCCTCGAAGGAGGTCTCGGGGACCCAGCCGAGGTCCTTCTTCGCCTTCGCCGGGTCACCGATCAGCAGGTCGACCTCGGCGGGCCGCACGAACTGCGGATCGATCCGCACGTACTGCTCGAAGTCGCCCAGGCCGGCCTCGTCGAAGGCCACCTCGACACACTCGCGGACCGTGTTCGTCTGGCCCGTCGCGATGACGTAGTCCTCGGCGGCGTCCTGCTGCAGCATCAGCCACATCGCCTTGACGTAGTCCTTCGCGTAGCCCCAGTCGCGCTTGGCGTCCAGGTTGCCGAGCGCCAGCTCCTTGCGCAGGCCGTGCTTGATCGCGGCCGCGTGCCAGGTGATCTTGCGCGTCACGAACTCCAGGCCGCGGCGCGGGGACTCGTGGTTGAAGAGGATCCCCGACGTCGCGTGCAGCCCGTAGGACTCGCGGTAGTTGACGGTGATGAAGTGCCCGTAGACCTTCGCCACGCCGTACGGCGAGCGCGGGTACAGCGGCGTGTCCTCGTTCTGCGGGACCTCGCGGACCTTGCCGAACATCTCCGACGACGACGCCTGGTAGAAGCGGGCCTCCGGTGCGGCCTCGCGCATCGCCTCGAGCACCCGGGTGACGCCCACGCCGGTGAAGTCGGCCGTCAGCGTCGGCTGGACCCACGACAGCCCGACGAAGCTCATCGCCGCCAGGTTGTAGATCTCGTCCGGGTTCGCCGCCCGCATGGTGTCGACGAGCGACCGCTGGTCCAGCAGGTCGCCCTGGTGCAGCGTCACCTTGTCCCGCAGGTGCTCGATCCGGTCGAACTTCTCGGTGGATGCACGTCGGACCATGCCGTGGACCTCGTACCCCTGCTCGAGCAACAGCTCGGCGAGGTAGGAGCCGTCCTGGCCGGTGATCCCGGTGATGAGGGCGCGCTTCGGCATGGCGGGGAGCCTAGGGGACGAGCGCTCGACAGGGCGTAGTCGCCTGCGCTTGCGCTGGGACCGTCAGGCGGAAGCATGCCTGCCGACTAGCCTCCCTGAAGTGAGATTCGTGATCGACGCACGCGCGGCTTCGGAGGTCCCAGCTGGACGTGGCCGTTACATCCGTGAGGTCCTGCTCGCGCTGGCGCGTCGGGCCGATGACCACGAGTACGAGCTGCTGGCCCGTCAGCCGTGGGCTGGGCTTCCGCGAGACCCGCGATTCGGCTGGCGGACGGTGACGGGAAAGGATCCGGGCTGGGCGCTGTCTGCAGCGCGTTCTGCCCGTCATGGTGACGCGCTGCTCTCGACAGCTTCGTATCTACTGGCCGCGGCGAGCCCGGTTCCGACGGTCGCTACGGTCTTCGATCTCGTCGCGTTCGATCCCGCTACGTCTCCGCCGCGAGGGGCACTGGCAGAGCGCGCGACGTTGCCTCTTGCCCTCCACCGTGGGGCCACCTTCGCGTGCATCTCGGAGGCCACCCGCCACGAGCTGCTGTCGCGCTTCCCGGCCGCGGAACGACGCGCGGCCGTCACGATCCTTGGGGTGGACCAAGACCTCGACCGCCGGGCGTCGGCACGTCCCGATGTGGTGGCCCGACTGGGATTGCCTGAGCGCTTCGTGCTCTCCGTCGGCACCCGCGAGCCGCGCAAGAACCTCGTGCGCACCATCCGGGCGTTCGGGACGCTGCCCGCGGCCGTCCGCGGCGACCGGCGGCTCGTCGTCGTCGGCCACAAGGGTTGGCAGGACGAGGAGATCGACGGGGCGATGGCCGACGCCGGCGATCTCGTGCACCTTGCGGGGTTCGTCGACGACGACGATCTGCCAGCGGTCTACGCTGCCGCCGACGCCTTCGTCTACGCGTCGTTCCACGAAGGCTTCGGCCTGCCGGTCCTCGAGGCGATGGCGGTCGGAACGCCGGTGGTGACCTCGAACGTCTCGAGCCTGCCGGAAGTCGCCGGCGACGCGGCGGTGACCGTCGACCCGCTGTCGGTCGACGCGATCGCCGCGGGCCTCGCCGAGATCCTCTCCGACGACGCCCGGGCCGCTGACCTCGGCGCTCGGGGTCGCCGGCGCGCCGCGGAGTTCACGTGGGCGCGAACCGCCGCCGACACGCTGGACCTGTTGGTCGCCGCGGCGTCGGGCCACCGGGAGGCGTAGGACGACCGGCACCCGCGGGTTCCAGGACTTCGGCGCCCGTGTCCGTGTGCCGGGGCGCTGCGCTCAGGTCGACGGGCGCCTCGCCAGCATCCACACGTTGCGCCGGATGAAAGGCGTGCGGGCCGCGACGCGGTACGGGAGGGGGCGGCGCTTGGCCTTTGTCCGGGCGCTCACGATCGACGTTCCGGGCATCACGGACTCGTGACCGCTGGTGACGATCTCGAGGCCCTGATCGATGAAGAGTCGGCGGAAGCCGCGGATAGTGAACGGGCGGACGTGGGTGTAGTCGTCCCAGACCCATCGCTGGGCGTCGGGGGAGGAAGCAAAGACGAGACCGCCGGGGCGCAGGACGCGCAGGGCCTCCGACACGACCGCGCCCGGGCTCTGCACGTGCTCGAGCAGGTCCTTCATGACCACGGCGTCGAACTCCCCGTCCCCGAAAGGCAGCGGCTCATCGACATCACCGAGAATGATGTTGCGCCCCAGATCGCCGGCCCGCGCGACTGCATCGGGGGACCCATCGATCCCCGTGTAGTCCGGGAAGTGCTTTGCGATCCAGCCGGTGCCGCAGCCGACGTCAAGCAAACGCGCGTCCGACCGGAAATGCCGGGTGACGTCCCGGAAATAGCCGGGCTCCTCGTGCCAGTCGAAATAACCCACGGGGGGACCGTACTGGCGCCCGGCCTACGATGGCGCGGTGACTCTGCCGAGATCGCTGATGCTCAACGCGCTCTTCCTCCAGCCCGGTGCCTCGGGTGGCGTCGACACCTACCTGCGGGGACTGGCCCCGGCGCTTCTCCGTGCTGCGCCGGAGATCTCGCTGTCGGTCGCCACGACCCGGTTGGGGGCCGACGCGCTGCGCTCGGAGGGCTGGGACGACTGGTGCGAGATCGTTGAGTTCCCGTGCGACGACGGCCAGCGCGTGAGACGACAGACCGCTGAGCAGGTGTTCCTTCCGCGTGAGGCACGGCGTAGGCGCGTTCAGATCCTGCACAGCCTCGCGTCGCTGGGACCGATGTGGACCCCGCGCCTGCGCCACGTCGTGACGCTCCACGACGTCACGTTCTTCCACGAGGCGACCTTCGGCCGGGTGACGACGACCGGCATGCGGACCGTGATGCGCGGCGCCGCGGGCGACGCCGACGCCGCGCTGACGGGGACTGCGACCGCCGGAGAGGACATATCGGAGGTTCTCGGGTTGGACCCTGAGATGCTCCTCGTCGCACATCACGGGTTCAACCGCGCACCGGCCCGGGCGGCGATCGGCTCCGCGGAGCTTCGTCTGCGGTACGGCTTGGGTGACGACCGCCTGCTGCTCTGCGTCGCTGCGAAACGTCCCCACAAGAACCAAGCGCTCCTCGTTCGCAGCCTGCAGGATCTCCCCGAAGACGTGCGCCTCGTACTGGTCGGGCATCCTGAGCCGTACGACCTGGAGCTGCGAAAACTGGCCGAGGCCGAAGGTGTCGCGGGGCGCACGACCTTCCTGGAATACGTGCCGGACGAGGAGCTGGAGGGGCTCTGGGCGGCAGCCTCGTGCGCGGCGTTTCCGACGCGGAACGAGGGATTCGGCATCCCCGTGATCGAGGCGATGGACCGACGGGTTCCCGTCGCCTGTTCCGACATCCCCGTATTGCGGGAGATCGGTGGGGCGGTGCCGAGGTTCTTTCCAATCGACGAGCCGGCCGCGTGCGCGACGGCCATCCGGGATGCCTTGGATGGTGAAGACCGTCGCGAGGCCGGGCATGCATGGGCCGCACAGTTCACCTGGGACGCGTCCGCGACTGTGCACCTAGAGGCCTACGAGCGGGCCATGGCCCGCCCTGCAGATGTCGGACGTGCGCACGCCCTGGACGCGGGGTAGCGCGGCTCAGGCGCCCAGCGCGCGGTCGTACGCAGCGGCGAGCCGGTCGGCTGCGGCCCGCACCGAGAACGCGGCGACCCGCTCCGCGTCGCGGACACGGTGACGTTCCGGCGGGCCGGCCAACACCGAGGAGGCCAGACGATCAGCGAGTCCGACCCAGTCACCCGGCGCGACGTAGGCGGCAGTCGGGCCAGCGACCTCGGGAATCGCACCGGAGGTCGTCGTAATGATCGGTAGCCCGGCGGCATGCGCCTCGGCGAGGACCATCCCGAACTGTTCCTCCCAGGACCAGACGGGCATGCTGCCCAGCCAGAGCGCACTTGCTGAGGAGTACACGTCCGGCATCTGCTCGTACGGCACGAACGAGCGGAACTCAACCCGCCCGGCGATCCCGAGCTCGCCCGAATACCGGCGTAGCCGGTCCTCTTCCGGGCCGCTCCCGACAATCACGACGCGCGGTAGGACGGACGAGCCGCGGCGCTTCAGCAGGGCGAGCGCTCGCAGGAGGTCTTGGTGGCCCTTCTCCCAGACCAGTCGACCAGCGGAGAGGACGACCGGATCGCCGTCGCCAGTCGGGCCGTCGGGTCGGAAGCGGTCGGTGTCGACGCCAGGTGCGCAGACCACTACTCGGTTTGCAGGGGCGCCTTCCACGAGCAGCGCGTCGCGGGCGCGCTCCGTGGCGGGCAGAAAGAGGTCGGTGTGCCGCAGGACAGCCTCGCGGTAGGGACGGGTGCGCACGTTGCGGTAGGCCGCAGCGAACGGCAGTGTCTCCCAGACGTTCGTCACGAGCTTGTACCCGAGGCGCCCGCGCAGGCGAGCGGCTTGCGCGCTGTACCAGTAGCCGAGCTCCTGCGTATGGACGATGTCGGCGCCGCAGAGGACGTCCTCAAGGCCGATGTATCGATCGCCTGGGAGGCGGGTGAGGACGTCGCCGAGCCGACCTCGTGGCATGACATCGCGCATCGTCCGCGCCTGGACTCGACGGAGTGGCAAGGCGCTGGTGTCGAAGCCGTCGCCGCGCGCGGGTTCGGGCACGACGATGTCGAAGCGGTCCTCCAGAAGAACCCAAGGCCGCAGCTCCCACGGGTTGGCCTGGTGGCCTCGGAGGACGACGACACGGGGACGGGCAGACACTGCGCCAAGCCTAGGGACTGCCGGATCGCCGGACCGGATGGGGGCGGGATGCGTGCGCCTGTCGCTCCGTCCCCAACGGTCGGCGGTGGACTATCTTGGTTCCGATGCTGAGCCGAGAGACTCTTCAACGGCAAGTCGGACGCGCGCTCAGCGTCGGGAGCCAGGTCTCTATGCGGGCGCTGGCTCGTGCGTCCGTGCGCGAAGAGTTCTCGGCGCACGGCGAGGACGCGGTCATCACGCGACTCCTCGCCCAGCTTCCACAGATCGAGCGCAGTTGCGTCGACCTCGCTGCGAGCGACGGAGTGAATCTCTCGAACACGCTGCGGCTCTATCGCGACGGATGGTCCGGCTTGGCGTTCGACGCCGACTCTGCGCTGTTCGCGCACCTCGCGGCCACGCACCGTCGCTCCCCGCAGGTCGCCCTCGTGCGGACATTCGTCGACCCGCAGAACGTCTGCGCGCTGCTCAGCGCGCACCGCATCTCGGCGACGTTCGGGTTCCTCAATCTGGACATCGACAGTTACGACTACTTCGTGCTCGAGGCGTTGCTCGAGACGTACCGGCCGACGCTGATCTGCACGGAGATCCAGGAGATCATCCCGCCGCCCGTGCGCTTCGCCGTGAAGTACAGCGATGTGTTCGAACCGAAGAATCCCCATTTCTTCGGCCATAGCCTGTCGCAGGTGTCTGAGCTCCTACGGCGGAGCGGATACGACCTAGCCGCGGTGCACTACAACAACGCGTTCTTCGTCGAACGAGGGCACGGGATCCGTTCCCTGGACGACGAAACCGCTTTCCGCGAGGGCTACGTCGAACAACCCGACCGGACGTCGCGGTTTGCCTACAACGCGGAGTACGACGAACTGCTCGAGGCGGATCCCGCGGTTGTCGTAGACCGACTCAAGAACCTGTACGCGGGTGAGCGGCCGGGCTCGTACACGCTCGAGGCCTGAGCGCCGGGCGCGGAGCCCGTCCCGCGTTGTGTGTGGGCTCGCTACTTGCGGCGTCAATGCGCTCTCAGTCTCTCCGTCATTCGGCGCGCAGTACCCTCGCTCGTCGTGTCCGACGCCACCCCGACCCCCGACGTCACCGACGTCCTTGATGCCACCGGCGCGGGCGATCGCGTCATCGCTGGCGGGACGTTGCGGATTCTCTTCTACGCGCTGGGGTCGCTGTTCGCGGTCGGCTCCACGGCCTTCGTCTCTCGGCACCTTGGAATCCAGGCATTCGACGGATTCGTCACGGTCCTCTCGCTGACCGCCGTGGCCCTGTTGGTCACCGACTTCGGGCTTGCGGCCCTAGGGGTACGGGAGTACGTCGCTCGGTCGGGGGAGGACCGCGATCATGTGATGGGCGTCCTCGTTGCGCTCCGGCTGTCCCTGATGGTTGTCGCTACGCTCGCGATGGTCGTGTTCGCCCTGCTCAGCGGGTTTTCGAGCACGCTGCTGGTCGGCACTGTCGTGGCAGGCGTCGGGCTGATCGTGCAAGCGGTTCCGGCGACGTACAGCCTCCCATTGGCGGCGACGCTGCGCCTCGGCTGGGTCGGCGCCATCGATTTCATCCGACAGGCGGTGCAGGCCCTCGTGCTCATGGCGCTCGTTCTCGTCGGCGCGGGGACGGTTCCGCTGCTCGGCTCGTTGGTTCCGGCAGGGGTCGTCTCGCTGATCGTCGCGGCGGCGGTGGCTCGAAGCCTGGCACCACTCTGGCCGCGCTGGGATTGGCGCGAGATGGGCCGCCTGCTACGCATGGCCCTGAGTTACGCAATCGGGACCAGCATCGGCGCGATCTACGCCTATGTGGCCCAAATTGTCACGCACCTGGCGACAACAGAGTACGAGAGCGGGTTGTTCGCGCTCTCCTTTCGCGTCTTCTCGGTGATCATTGCAGTGGCGATCATCGCCGTCGGCAGTGCCTATCCGGTTCTCACTCGCGCGGCCGGCAATGACGCTTCCCGTTTCGGCTACGCAGGAACGCGGCTCTACGAGGGCATCGTTCTGATTGGCGTTTTGGCTGGCGTCGGCGTCGGCGTCGCGTCTCCGGCCATCATCGAGGTTCTCGGCGGCCCGGCGTTCCGAGACGCCGTCGACGTTGCCCGGCTGCACGCTGCCGCGATCCCTGGGTCGTTTGCCGTCGCCGCGGGCTCGTTCCTGCTTCTGGCAACACGCCAGCACAAGACGCTCTTGTGGATCAATGTGAGCATCCTGTTGGTGAGCATCGCGCTAACGGCTGTAGCGGCCTCGACCTGGGGCGCGACCGGCTCGGCGGCGGCGATGGTCGTGACGGAATACACGCTCGCCTTCGCCTTTTTCGTCGCCATCCGGCGCCAGAGCAGCGGCATCGGCTTTGGGCTGCGTCCGTTGCTCTCGCTGCTCACGGCCGTCGCCGCAGCGGTGATCGTGGCGGCCCTCTTGTCGGCGTTGGCGGGCGGTATCGCCTGGAGCGTCGCCTGGTCTCTGGCCGCCTGTGCCGTCTTCACCCTGGTGGCCCTGTCGACGGGGGGCGTCCCGCCCGAGATCATCGGGTTGGTCCGTGCCCGGCTGGGTCGCCCCGCAGCCTGACCTACGAAGTACGGGGCGGAACGTCGGTACGGCGGTAGAGGACGTCGAACGGGCTGAGGTGGCGGTCAACGACATAGCGGTCGCCTAGCGCGGCTGTCACGGCTGTCACGGCATCCGCGTCTCGGACCTCCACCAGCGCCCAGCGGGGCGCGTGACGTTCAAGGTCGAGACCGGCGATCGCAGCGACCTCGAAACCCTCGATGTCGAGCGAGAGCAGGTCGAGATCGACGATTCCCGCCTCGTCCAGGATGGACGACAGAGTCCGGGCCGGGACCTCGACGTCGTACGGCTCTTCGAGTCCGAGTGCCGAGACCTGCTTCGCCCAGGATTCATCGTCCTCGTTCGCGATGAGCGTGCCTGCGACCGCAGACATGAGACCTCCGTACCGCATGGCGATCGCACTGCCGTCGTGATCGATCGGCACCAGCGCGGCCTCGACCACCTGGGCGCGAGGACGGTTGCGGCGGGCCTCAGCGGCCAGGTGGGGAATTGGCTCGACCAACACGCCCTTCCACCCGTGGAATCGCTCGAGCAAGTACGTGTTGCTCTGTTCGAAGCCGTCGTTGCCGCCTGCTTCGAAAAACGTCCCCCCGTCGGGCAAGAGCGCTGCGAGCTGGACGTCCATCTCGTAGAGGGCCGGCCGCGAGAGGTGCCGGCTCCCCGCCGCTTCGGCCTTGGTGCGCTGGCGGCGCCGGATGGCGCGGCGTTCGCGGATGTAGGTCTGACGCCAACTAGACGGCAGCCGACGAACAACGGACGCCACCAGGCGGATGTGGGTGGGAAGGGCGGGGGACGGCGCGTCGGGGGCGGACATCCGGCCACGGTATCCACCGAACCGCACACGGCGCCCCGAGCGTTGGCGGTTACCGTTCCGCCGATGGACGTCCGCGACACCACCCTCCCCGGAGCCAAGCTCGTCGTACCGCGGGTATTCCCGGATGACCGCGGGTTTTTCTGCGAGACCTTCCGCGAGAGCGCTCTAGCGGAAGCCGGCATCCACGATCGCTGGATCCAGGACAACCACTCACGTTCGTCGTTCGGAGTCGTCCGCGGGCTTCATTTTCAGATCGGGGATGGGTGCGCCAAGCTCGTCCGATGCGGGCGGGGCCATATCTGGGACGTCATCGTTGATCTCCGCGAGGGCTCCCCGACTTTCGGCAAGTGGGAGGGGTTCGACCTCACGGACGAGAACATGCACGCGCTCTACGTTCCGGTCGGGTTCGCCCACGGGTTCGCGGTCATGAGCGGCGTGGCAGACGTCCTGTACAAGCAGACGCGTTATTACAGCGGCGATGTTGAGCGTGGAATCGCCTACGACGATCCCGAGGTCGCCGTCGTCTGGCCGCTCGCCGCAGGCGACATTCGGGTGTCCGAGCGGGACGCCGCCGGCCCAAGCCTGTCGGAAGTAGCGGCGAAGTTGCCGTTCGTGTACTAGATGCCTACGCGGCAGTCCGAACTTGGGGGGTGAATCGCGCTCCCCCATGAGGTCACTTGAGCACGATGGCTAAGAACCGATCCCGATCCAGATCCCAGTGGGCCGTTGCGGCTCGCGTCATTCCGTTCGCCCTTGTTGCTGTGGTGTCATTGACGTCAGGTTCCGCTTCTGCTGGCACGTACGACGCTTGGACTTGCCGGGCACCCGACGGGACCCCGAGCGCCACCCATGACGACGCGACGGGGTGGCAATGGTCTGTCGCCAACACCGATGCCGCTGGCGGCAACTGGGTTACGGACGGCTGTTCAGCCGGCGGGGCGCTCGAGGTTCGTCTCGCGGACACTCGGGCGCAGCCGACTCCGTCGTTCGCGTCTTGGAGGTTCGATGCGCCGCAGGCGACGACGATTCGGAGTTACGCCCTGGATTTCGAGGCTTACGGTCGAGCAGCGGACTCTGTCAGCCATATCTATGGCGACTTCCACGTGTTGACCGATGCCCAAACTGATCCCGATTATCATGAGCGCTTCTACGGGAAGGGTGCCGTCTCGCGTCGCACTGTCAGCCACGACGCGGGGTCGGCAAAAATGTTGATTGCTCAGACGTCATGCGGCGACAACACCGGCTCCGGCGCCCTCTGCTCCCCGGGCACCGACGGTTCGCCGGCCCGCTTCAGCATCTACCGCGCCACCTTCACCCTCGAGGACCGCGACGCCCCCGCCGTGACGTCCGTCTCCGGCGACGCCGTCACCGGGGACATGTGGGCCGGATCGGCCGGGATCTCCGTCGGGGCCACCGACCAGGGCGGCGGCGTGTACCGACTCGGGGTCGAGGTCGACGGGCAGATCCGCAGCTGGATCAACGTCGCCGGCGCGCCCTGCCGGGCGTGGCCGGGGACGGAGCGGACGTTCGTGTCGCCCAAGCCGTGCCCGAGCACCACGGGCGGGGTGCAGCAGATCTCCACCGCCGACCTGCCCGAGGGCAGCCACACCGTGCGGGTCGTCGTCGAGGACGCCGCCGGCAACCAGACGACCGCGTACGGGCCCGTGTCGAAGACGCTGAGCCGGACGGCGCCTCCCGGGCCGGCGGACCCCGGGCCCGAGAACGGGTCGCCTGCGGTGAGCGACGCGGCTCTGAAGGTCAGCTGGGAGGGGCGCGAGTCCTCGACGCGGAGCATCCGGTTCGACCAGCAGCCGGTGCTGCGCGGGCAGCTCACGACGAAGGCCGGGCAGCCGATCAAGGACGCGGCCGTCCGGGTGACCATCACGCGGGACGCGCGCAACTCGCCGCCGTTCGAGCGGGAGTCGCTGCAGACGAACTCGGAGGGCCGGTTCCGCTGGAAGATGCCCAAGGGCAGCAGCTCCCGGAAGATCACCCTCAGCTATCGCCGCCGGGTCCGCGATCCCCAGCCCGTGGTGAGCAAGGACGTCCGCCTGCGGGTGACCGCCGGGGTGCGGCTCAGCCTGAGCCGGAAGACCGCGCGCCGTGGGCAGTCGGTGCGGCTCACCGGGCTGCTCTCGGGGCGGCCCGTCCCCAGCGGCGGGAAGGTCGTCGAGCTGCAGGCTCGCAACCCCGGCGGCAAGTGGATCACGTTCCGGACGGTCCGCGCGAAGAAGAGCGGCAAGTTCGCCTCGAGCTACCGCTTCCGCAACCCCGGGCCCGCCCGGTTCCAGATGCGCGCCCGGGCCCGGAAGACCGGCGACTACCCGTACGCGACGGGCTCCTCGCCCGTCCGCAGCATCCGGGTGCGCTGATATGGGGGTCGGTTTGTCAAGCAGGTCGTGGGTGGTCGCGTCCGCGTGGCGGTCGTGGTCGGGTGGGTGTGGGCTGGGTTCTCTCGGTGTCAGCGCGGTGTGCGCGACGACCGGATCGGGCTGATATTCGCGGGCTGGGTACCGCATGACCGTTGTGCGTCGCGGGGCTCCAGTCTGAGATCGAGCGCGCCCACCCGGGGGCGGGTGCTCACAGCGCAATCGGAGTCCCTGGGGTGCGCGACGGTGCGCTGGCACCGAGACAGCCCAGCCGGGATGTCAGGTCGAGGTTCAGGCGGTGGTGGCGGTCTCCCAGCAGAAGTGCGAGAGCTCCCGCGCGACCGCGATCGCGACGATCGCGGGCCGCTTCCCACGCTCGACCTCGAGCCGCTGCCAGCGACCGTAGAGCCGTCGTTGCGCGCGCCACGCACAGTCGATCGCCGCGGCGGGCGCGTCCTGTTGGCGGCGCTTCAGGGTGCTGCTCATCCTCGGCGGCTTGCGGTAGTGCCAGGCCGCCTCGACCAGCAGTCGGCGGGCGTGCACGGATCCGGCCTTGGTGATCGAGCCCTGGCGACGCTTCTCGCCGGAGGTGTTCTCCGACGGCACGATCCCGAGAAACGCGGAGAGCAGGGTCGGCTTCTTGAACCGTTCGAAGTCGCGAACCTCGGCGCACAAGCCCAGCGCGGTCAGCGTCGAGATGCCACGCATGCACCGCAGGCGGGTCACTTGGTCGGTGAAGACGCAGTTCGCGGCGACCGTCTCGATCGTTCGGTCCAGCTCGTCGCGGCGACCGAGCAGTGTGTCGTGGGCGTGGAGGTAGTCCTGGAACGTCGCTTCGCTGGCGGGGTCGGAGAAGCGCAGCGTGTTGAGCCAGTCGCGATGCGCCATCGTCCACGCCTGCGCCGGTCCGGTCCAGTAGATCTCCCTGCGCAACAGCAGCTTCCCGATCCGGTGGCGGGCGCGCATCAGATCACCACGGACATCCTCCCTCGCGCGGATCAGGTCGCGCACGTTCTCCTGCTGAACGGTCGGGACCGTGACCTCGGTCAGCTGACCTGCGGCCAGCAACCTGGCGAGCTTCATCGCGTCCCTGGCGTCGGTCTTGATCCGCGAGCCCGGCCCGGAGGTCGGGATCAGGCCCGGTGCGCAGACCCGCACGTCGATGCCGCTGTCGCGGCCCCGACGAACGAGGCCGTAGCCGGTCGGTCCGGCCTCGTAGACCGCCCGCACCGGCCCCTCGAGACCGGCGAGGTACGGCAGCACCTCGTGCGGCCGCCCGTAGATCGTGTTCTTCTGGATCTCGCCCGTGGCGTCGTCGACGACCGCGATCGCGGTCCTCTTGGCGTGCACATCGAGTCCCACCCAGCGCGTACCGTTGCTCATGGCCGGTGACCTCCATCGTTGTGGTCACGCCGCAGCCCGCTGCTGCGGCGCAGTCAAGCCCACGCACTTCGATGCGCAGGCTCACCGGCCACCTTCTACGACGACCGACCCCCATAGGGTCTGAGGGCGCGGCGCTCGGACGGGCGTCGTCCCGTCCGAGCGGTCCGTCCTCGCGCGCGATCCGCCATCCTGTGGGGCGATGGCCACCGTCGCTCCCGCGCCCGACCCCGGACCGCGTCGCGCGCAGTTCCTCCGGCGCCGCTTCACGACCAGCCCGCAGAGGATGCTCCTCGCCGCCCGGCTGGCGCTGATCGCCAACGTCCTGATCATGCTCACCGGCGCGCTGGTCCGGGTCACCGGCTCCGGGCTCGGCTGCCACAACTGGCCGAAGTGCGACACCCGGGCGCTCCCGAGCGAGGCTCACGCGCCGGCGCTCATCGAGTTCGGCAACCGGCTCCTGACGTTCGCCGTCAGCGCCACCGCGATCTTCGCGATCTTCAGCGCGCTGACCCTCTTCCACTACCGCGGCGACCTCCTGCGGCTGTCGGTGTGGATCCTCGGCGGCGTCGCCGCCCAGGCCGCGATCGGTGCCGGGAGCATCGCCTACAAGCTCGACTGGGTCTGGATCAGCGCGCACTACATGGTGTCGCTGCTGCTCCTCGTCGTGCCGTCCGCGATCCTCGTCTGGCGCGCCGGCAAGGGCACGAAGGCCCCGAGGAAGAACCTCGCGAAGGACGCCCTGACGGCCAGGGTCGTCTTCGCGCTGCTGCCGATCGGCGCGATCGCCCTGTGGGCCGGGACGCTCGCGACCGCGGCCGGGCCCAACTCGGGCGGGTCCGCGACGAACGACGTCGTCAAGCGGTTCGACATCCACGGCACCGGCACGCTCGAGTGGATCGTCCAGCGCCACGGCGCGATCGCGGCGATCTTCGGGATCTCGATCATCGTGGCGTGGGGGGTCGCGAAGTGGCGCAAGGCCGGCGAGCGGCTGACGCTCGCGCTGACGGTCGCCGGGATGCTCGTCGCGGTCCAGGGGATGCTCGGCCTGATCCAGTACGGGCTGGAACTGCCGGGCGGGCTCGTGTGGATCCACGTGACGCTCGCGACCCTCACCTGGACCGCGGTCGTGTGGTCGTGGTTGATCGCCGGGCCCGTCAAGCGGCACCTGCCGGTCAAGACGGCCGCGTCGGCGGTCCCCGCGGACTGACCTGCGGGCGGCGCGGCAGGCCCGGACTCGCCCGTTGCGAGACATTCGGCCGCGCACGACGCCCGGTACGACGCTCCGCCCTGGGCCGTCGACGCCGGGAGCGGCCGTCGACGGGGTGCGCCCTACACTGGGCGCTGTGGTCGAGGCGCTCCCCGAGAACCTTCCCGTCGTCGTCCTCTGCGGCGGACGCGGCACGCGGCTCGGTGCCGGTCAGACGGTGCCCAAGCCGCTGGTCGAGATCGGCGGGCGGCCGATCGTGCAACACATCGTCGAGCTCTACGCCGCGCAGGGCGCCCGGCGGTTCCTGCTCGCGGCCGGATGGCGGGCCGACCTCCTCGGGTCCGCCGTGAACGCGATCGCGTGGCCCGAGGGCGTCACCGTCGAGTGCGTCGACACGGGCGTCGACACCGAGACGGGTGGCCGGCTGCACCGCCTCCGCGAGCACCTCGGACGCTCGCCGTTCCACCTCACCTACGGGGACGGTGTCGCCGACGTCCGGCTGGCGGACCTCGAGGCCACGCACCGGGCCGGCGGGCGCACGGTCACGCTCACGGTCGTCCGTCCCGAGCTGCAGTTCGGCATCGTCGAGCTGGCGGAGGACGACGCCATCACCGGTTTCCGCGAGAAGCCCCGGAGCACGCACTGGATCAACGGGGGGTTCATGCGGATGGAGCCCGACGTCTTCGAGGTCCTCGACGCCGACTGCACGTTGGAGCGCGAGCCGCTCCAGCGGCTCGCGGCCGAGGGGCGACTCCACAGCCACCGGCACGAGGGATTCTGGGCGTGCATGGACACGTACAAGGACGCCCGCGCGCTGAACGAGCTGTGGGAGGCCGGCACGGCCCCCTGGGCCGTGGCCCCGCAGGCCGCACGCTGAGGCGGCCGCGGCCCCGTCCTGCTGCGCCCCGACGACCACGCGTGGCGCCCGGGACCGCGCGGAGCCGCGCCCGGCCGGTCTGGAAGGATGGCCCGCGATGAGCAGCTTCGGGAAGTCCATGCGCGGCCGGTCCGTGTTCGTCACCGGCGCCTACGGCATGCTCGGCGCGTGGCTGGTGCGGGCGCTCCTGGACCGCGGAGCATCGGTCACGGTGCTGCGCCGCGACGAGGTCCCGGCGTCGATGCTGGCGCTGGACGGACTCGAGCCCCGCTGCACCGTCGTGCGGGGCGATCTCCTCACTCCGGGCCTGCTGGAGCGCGCGATCGGCGAGCACGAGTGCGACACCGTGTTCCACCTCGCGGCGCAGACGATCGTCGGCACCGCCAACCGCTCGCCGGTCCCGACGTTCGAGGCGAACATCCGGGGCACGTGGCTCTTGATGGACGCCTGCCGCACGCAGGACGTCCGGCGGGTCGTCGTCGCGGCCTCCGACAAGGCCTACGGCGCGCACGAGGAGCTGCCCTACCGCGAGGAGTTCGCGCTGCAGCCGCGCTTCCCGTACGACGTCTCGAAGGCTGCGACCGACCTGATCGCCCGCTCCTACTGGCACACCTACGGCGTCCCGGTCGCGACCACGCGCCTGGCGAACATCTACGGCGGCGGCGACCTCAACCGCTCCCGCCTGCTGCCCGAGGCGGCCGCGGCGGTCCTCCGCGGACGCGCCCCGGTGATCCGCTCCGACGGTTCGCCCGAGCGGGACTTCCTCTACGTCGAGGACGCGGCCGAGGCGTACCTCGCCATCTGTGACGCGCTCGACGCCGACGAGGATGCGGCGCCGGGAACCACCCGCGCGCGCGGCGAGGCCTTCAACGCCGGCGGCGGCCGGCCGCACAGCGTGCGATCGGTCATCGACGCGGTCGTGCGCGTGTCCGGGCACGACCTCGTCCCGGACGTCCGCGGCTCGGGCACCCCGTCGGGGGAGATCGACCGCCAGTACGTCGACTCGACCAAGCTCCGCGAGCGCACGGGTTGGGAGCCGCTCGTCGGCCTCGACGACGGCATCGCCCGCACGCTGGACTGGTACCGCGAGCACCTGGACGCCGTCCCGGCCTGAGGCGCCGGCGGCACTTCGGCGGCGGGCTCAGCCCGCGAGCAGCACCGCGAGGCCGACGGGCACGGCCGCGATCGCGTGCGCCGCGAGCAGCGCGACGGACGCCTGCCGCCGGGCGACGGACGCGCCGGTTCCGGCCCGGACGGCCGACCGGGCCCACGCGGCGAGCGACGCCGCGCCGAGCGCCAAGGACACGGCGGCCGCGACGGCCAGCGCGACGCCGACGGGCGCTCCCGGCAGGGCGGCGAGCGACAGGACGGCGAAGACCGCGGCGGCACCGGCGATGCCGGCGGCCAGGTCGGTGAGGAGGATCCGGTGCTGCGCCGAGGCCCGTCCGTGGCGCTCGGCGGTGTGGGAGCGGATCGGCGCGGCGGGGCGTCGCGAGGAGGGCGCCGCCGGCCCGGTCCGCGGTGCCGGGCCGGGGCGCCGGCCGGTGGCGGGCTCGCGGGCCGCTGCGACGTCGGGCCGGGCCGGCGCCGGCACGCGCGGGGCGCGGACGGGAGGGATCGCGGTGCTCACCGACGGAGCATGCACCGGCACGGGATCGGCGCTGTGGCGGGACGGTGTCCGTCCCGTATCGATGCGATCGGGGTGCTACTCGACCGTGACGCTCTTGGCGAGGTTGCGCGGCTTGTCGATGTCGCGGTCCAGCGCCTTGGCGGCGTGGTAGGCGAGCAGCTGCAGCGGGATGTTGAGCAGGATCGGCTCGAGCTCGGGCTCCGTGCGCGGGACGAGGATCGTGCGCTCGGCCAGCTCGGTCGGCAACTCCTGGTGCGAGATCGCGAGGATCGGGCCGCTGCGGGCCTTGATCTCGTGGAGCGTCGAGCGCTGCTTCTCGAAGAGCTCGTCGTCCGGCACGACGGCGACGACGGGCATCTGCTCGTCGATCAGGGCCAGCGGGCCGTGCTTGAGCTCGGCCGCCTGGTACGCCTCGGCGTGCATGTACGCGACCTCCTTGATCTTCTGCGCGGCCTCGCGGGCGATCGGCCAGCCGCGCACGCGGCCGATGAACATGGCGTTGTCGAACTGCGAGAGCCAGCCGGCGGCCTCGATGATCTTCTCCTCCTGCTCGAGGACCGCCGAGATCTTGGCGGGGAGCTCGCGCAGCGCGGTGATCAGGCGGTCGCCGTCGGCGGGCGAGAGGTCGCGGATGCGCCCCAGGTGCACGGCGAGCATCGCGAACGCGACGCAGGTCGACGTGAAGCTCTTGCTCGAGGCGACGGAGACCTCGGGGCCGGCGTGGATGTAGATGCCGCCGTTGGTCGCGCGGGCGATGGCCGAGCCGACCTGGTTGACGACGCCGAGTACGCGGGCGCCCTTGCGGGTCAGCTCCTCGACGGCGGCCAGCGTGTCCGCCGTCTCGCCGGACTGGCTGACCGCGATGTAGAGCCCGTCGGGATCGATCACGGGGTTGCGGTAGCGGAACTCGGACGCGGCCTCGGCCGTGGCGGGGATGCGGGCGAGCTCCTCGATCAGCTGGGCGCCGACCTCGCCCGAGTAGTACGCCGAGCCGCAGCCGAGGATGTAGACCCGCTTGAACGAGCGCAGCTCGTTGGGGTGCAGGTTCAGGCCGCCGAGCTTGATCGTCGAGAACCGCTCGTCGAGGCGGCCGGAGATCGCGCGCTGGACGGCCTCGGGCTGCTCGCCGATCTCCTTGCGGAGGAAGTGCTGGTGCTCGCCCATGTCGAAGTCCTCGGCGTCGAAGTCGACGCTCTCGGAGATCTTCTGGACGGGGCGCGCGTCGAGCGTCGAGGTCGTGAAGCCGTCGGCCTCCAGCAGCGCGATCTCGCCGTCCTCGAGGTGGACGACCTGCTTGGTGTGGCGGACGATGGCGCCGACGTCGGAGGCGACGTACATCTCGCGGTCGCCGAGGCCGAGGACGATCGGGCTGCCCAGGCGGGCGACGATCACGCGGTCGGGGTGCTTGGCGTCGAGCACGGCGAGGCCGTAGGCGCCCTCGACGTGTCGCAGCGCGGCGCGCAGGGCCTCGACGGGGTCGTCGTGGTCCCGTGCGGCCTGGCCGATCAGGTGGGCGACGAGCTCGGTGTCGGTCTCCGAGACCGGCTCGATCCCGTCGGCCTGCAGGCGGGCCTTGATCTGGGGCGCGTTCTCGATGATGCCGTTGTGGACGACGGCGAAGCGCTCGCTGAAGTCGACGTGCGGGTGCGCGTTCTGGTCCGTCGGGGCGCCGTGGGTCGCCCAGCGGGTGTGGCCGATCGTGGGGGAGCCCTTGATCCGCTTGGGCAGGCTCGCCTTGAGGTCCGCGATCCGGCCCTTCGCCTTGTGGACCTTGAGGCCACTGGCCCCGGCCACGGCGATGCCGCCGGAGTCGTAGCCGCGGTACTCCAGGCGCTGGAGTCCCTCGAGGACGATGGGGACCCCGTTGCGGGAGCCGACGTAGCCAACGATGCCGCACATGACTGGGAGTTCCTCCTACGTGTAGACGATCCTGCGCAACTGCCGGACGGACAGTCCCGGGGGACTGAACCGCCGGGTCCCGAGCTCCGCGGCGATGCGCTGGAACGCCTCGTCGTTGCGGATGCCCCGGGCCTGCAGCTCGGAATGACGCCGCCGCACGAACGAGGGGACGTCCTCGTCGAAGTACGCCAGCACCTCGGCGATCACGCGCTCGGCCTCGGACGGGCTGAGCGACGTGGTGTGCGAGAGGTGCGTGCGGAGCTCGACGAACGACCCCGACGGCCGAGCGGCGGTCACGGGAGGGCATGGTGACGTACGAGGGCCCAGGAATCAACCGTTGTGCCCGAAATCGGGCAGGATTGCGGACGAATGGAGGCGGAGTGCGACCTTTTTGAAGCGGAAATGCACCCAAGCCGCGGGTTCTCGGAGTCCTGTCCCGTCCTCGGCAGGGTAGGCGGCATGCCGTCGCGTCGCCCGAGTCTCGCAATCGCATGCGATTCACATGCGATGATCGGAGGATGGTCATGATCCAGGTGCGCGACGTCCCCGACGACCTGCACCACGCGCTCAAGGCACGGGCCAAGAGCGAAGGGGTCAGCCTTTCGGAACTGATCCGGCGTGAGTTGCCGCGGATCGCTGCGACGCCGTCGATGGCGACCTGGCTGTCCGACCTCGATGCGCTGGAGCCGATCGCGTGGCCGTCCGGGGCGCCGTCGCCGACCGAGATGATCCGCGAGGAGCGTGACGGGAGATGAGCGCCGTCCTCGATGCGGGAGCCGTCGTCGAGCTGCTGCTCCGGCGCGGGTTCGACGGGCCCGTTCGGCGCGAGATCGAGCGCGCGTCCCACGAGGTCCGCAGCCCCGAGCTCCTCGATGTCGAGGTGCTGAGCGTCTTCCGGCGCCTGAGCGGCCACGACGTGATCTCGCAGGACGACGCGAGCCGCGCGGTCCGGACGATGCGGCGGGTGCCCATCCAGCGAGTCGCGCATCGGGCGCTCGCGGCGCGCATATGGGACCTCCGGGGCCGGCTGACGTCCTACGACGCCGCCTACCTCGCCACGGCGGAGCGTCCCGGGCGGGACGGCCGGCCGGCGACGCTCGTGACCACCGACGCGCGATTCGGCAGGACCGTCCGGTCGATCGGGTCCGTGCAGGTCGTCGTCATCCCGGTCGCATGACGGCGACCCGCGCCGCCTCGTGGCCCGTCGGATGGGCGATCCACGAGGCGACGTCGCGACGAGCTCGTGGGCGCGGCCTGCTAGGCCGCCGTGCGTTGTCGGCACGCGAGGGTCTGTGGCTGCCCGTCCGCTCGATCCACACGATCGGGATGCGGTTCGCGCTCGACCTCGTCTGGCTCGGGGGCGACGGTCGCGTGGTCCGGGTCGACGAGCACGTCCTGCCCGGGCGCCTCCGGACGTGTCTTCGGGCCCGAGGCGGCGTCGTCGAGATCGCCGCGGGCTCCGGAGCCCCGCTGACGCTCGCACTGCGGGCCGGGCCCGCCGCCTACTTCTCGTCCGGTTCGCGGTCCTCGGAGCGCGAGCGGGTCGCGCGGTAGACGAGCAGCCCGGCCATCCCGATCACGAGCGCCATGCAGACGGTGGTGACGAGATCGGATCCCGTGGACGCGAGGGGCATGCGGCCGATCGTACGCCGCGTCGCGCCGTGGGGCGCAGCCGGGGTCGGTGCAGGCCCGGCGCGTGGTTGCGGGACGGTCGGTTAGCCTGTACGAGGCCCCGCGGTCAAGTCGATCGCTCGTGCGGCCCGTCCCGTTCCCCTCTTCGTAGGCCCCACGATGAGCGCCACGATCTCCCCTCAGACTCCGCACTCTCCCTCGACGGACCCAGACCACGCGTACCTCGTGTCCGTCGTGATCCCCTGCCTCAACGAGGAGGAGAACATCGTCGCGGTCGTGACGCAGGCCCGCGAGGCGATCGCGGACTCCGGCATCACGGGCGAGGTCGTCGTCGCGAACAACAACTCGACGGACCGCTCAGCCGAGCTGGCCGAGCAGGCCGGCGCCCGCGTCGTGCACGTTCCGACGCGCGGCTACGGCGCCGCCTACATGGGTGGCTTCTCCGCCGCCCAGGGCAAGTACATCGTCATGGGCGACGCGGACCTGACGTACGACTTCCACGAGATCCCGAACTTCGTCCGCGAGCTCGACGACGGCGCGGACCTCGTCATGGGCAACCGGATGAAGAACATCCAGCCCGGCGCGATGCCCTGGCTGCACCAGTACGTCGGCAACCCGCTGCTCTCCGGGTTCCTGAACATGCTCTTCAAGACCGGCGTGCGCGACGCGCACTGCGGCATGCGCGCCGTGCGTCGCAGCGCCCTGCCGGCGATGGACCTGCGCACCCCGGGCATGGAGTTCGCGTCGGAGATGGTCATCCGGGCGAGCAAGGCGAACCTCGACATCCGCGAGTTCGACATCCAGTACCACCCGCGCGGTGGCGAGTCGAAGCTCTCGACCTGGCGCGACGGCTGGCGCCACCTGCGGTTCCTGCTGGCCCACAGCCCGACGCACCTCTTCCTCTTCCCGGGCATCTTCCTGGCGATCGTCGGTCTCCTCGTCATGGGCACGGTGATCTCCGGCATCGACTTCCTCGGCCGTGACTGGAGCATCCACTCGCTGATGGCCGGGTCGCTGCTCACCATCATCGGGACGCAGATCGTGTCGCTCGGGCTGTGCGCGCACGCCTACGGGATGTACTTCATGGGCGACGTGGACCCCTGGTTCGACCGCATGCGGTCCCGGTTCCGCCTGGAGCACGGCCTGGCCATCGGCGGCGTCGTGATCCTCGTCGGCTTCATCGCCGCCGCGATCATCGTCATCCGCTGGGCGGCCGACGATTTCGGTGCCCTGAGCCAGGTGAACCTCGCGATCACCGCCGTGACGGCCATCGTCATCGGCGTGCAGATCTTCTTCTCGAGCTTCCTGCTCTCGATCATCGGACTCCGCCGGAGCGCGGGCTGACGCGGCTCGGCCGCTTCTGGCGGCCGTCGTCCCCGGCCGCAGGTCGGGTCCTCCTCAAGGTCTCAGCGCTCCGTCCTCGCCACCCAGTGGCGAAGCTCGCGGCGGCCTTCGGTGTCGCCGCTGTGCTGCTGGTGCTCGTCGTCGCCTCGCAGAGTTCCTGGCGCGACCGGCTGGTGATGAACGTCCTGCCCGACGGGCCGGTCGCGACGTTGCCGGCCCACGGCGCGCCTGGGGCGTGCGTCCAGCTGGAGGCGTTCCCGAGCGGTTCTGGGCGCGCATCGTTCCGTGTCCGTCTGGCTGGCGCGGCGACGGGTAACGCGGCGCTGCGAACGCGCATCACGGCTTTGGGAACGTCGGTCGATGGGCCGATCCTTCGGGACGTGCGGAACGGCGTCGCACGCGTGCCGCTCGCTCCGGTCCGCGCGTCGTCGCAGGCACACCAGCTCTGCCTCCTGAACGTCGGAGACGGTCCGGTCGAGGTGCTGGGCAGCGGCGGCGTGCCCGCTCTGCGGATCACCGGAGCGCACCAGGAATCCGGCTGGAGCGTTCTCGGAGCGATCGTGCAGCGCACGATGCGCGCCAACGGTGCGCCGGCCCGATGGATCGGACTGCCGGGGGTCGTAGTGCTCCTCACGGGTTCCATCGGCTTGGCGCTCGTCCTGACGACGCGCGCCTGGGGGAAGGACGGGTGGCGACCGTCCCGAGGGACCTGGGTTGCGGTCGCGGCGGTGGCGGCGATGCACGGCGCGGCCTGGTCCGTGCTGACACCCCCGTTCGAGGTTCCTGACGAGTGGACCCACTTCCAATACGCCGACTACGTCGCCGACCACGGCGAGTTGCCGAATGGTCGCGACCGCACCGCGCTCGTCGCGCCGGACCAGGCTCTGGCGATGCAGGCCCTCGGGGCGAACGGTATCCCGGGTCATCCTTCGTTCCGTCCTCCGTGGAGCGGCAGATCCTCGACCGCCATCCGCTCTGCGCTCGCGGACGCACCCCGGTCCCCAGTGCCCGACGGATCGACGAGCTCCACCGGCCAGCCCCCGCTGTACTTCGCCGTTGCGGGGGCCGTGGACGCAATCGCGCCCGGCAACGTCCTAGACCGGATCGCCCAGGTGCGACTCGTCGGCGTCCTGGCGCTAGCGGCCCTGGCGCTCGGCGCGATGGCGCTGGCGCGCAGACTCGTTCCCGGCCGGCCGGAATGGGCCGTGACCGCAGGCCTGCTCGCAGGCCTCGTGCCACTCGTCGCATTCATGGCGGGAGGAGTCACACCTGACATCCCGATGTTGGCCCTCGCAACATGGACGACGAGCGCCGCCTTGGGGTTCGTCGAATCGCCGGTCTGGCGACGGGGGCTCGTGCTCGGGCTCCTCGGTGTTGCGCTGGTGCTCGTCAAGCTGACAGCGCTTGCACTCGCGCCCGGGTTGGTGCTCCTGGTCTTGCTCGCCATCGGGATCGCCATCAGCCGGGGCTGGCCCGCGGGGTCGACCGGCGGCATGCTCGGGCTGGCGGCCGGGTTCGTCGGGCCGCTGGTCGTCTACGCCGTCTGGTGCGCCGTCAGCGATCGCTCGATGATCCCGGGAAGCCTCGTGTCGATCGCCCGTGCCGAGACGGCGCCGGGAACCACGACGAGCGGCCCGATGGAGTTCCTGAGCCTCACCTGGCAGCTGTACCTGCCTCGCATGCCCTGGATGGACGACCTGGTGCAGGGGTTCGGGCTCCGCGACATCTGGATCGACGGCTTCGTCGGCCGGTACGGGTGGCTCGACTACGGTCTTCCGGGCTGGGTCGGAGACGTGCTCCCGCTCTTCTGGCTGGGCCTCGTCGTCCTCGGGATCCGCGGGCTGTGGATCCTGATCCGACGGCGCCAGCGCGAGCTGCCGCGCCTCCGCCAGGTCAAGCGGACGGTGGTCGGCGTCGCATTCGTGCTGCTGCTGGCGGGCGTCCTCGTGACCGTCGCCCGCGCCGACTACACCGCCTACATCACCGGCAACGCCCGGTTCCAGCAGGCGCGGTACCTGATGCTCGCCGTCCCCGCTGCGATCGCGCTCGTCGTCGTGGCGATCCGCGGCACGCCGGTCCGGGCGCGGCCGTACGTCGCGGTGACGCTGGTCGGCGTCGCCGCGCTCCACACCGTCGCGTCGATCCTCGCGACGGTGGGCCGCTACTACGTCTGAGCGGGCGCGGGCGTCCGCGCCGCGGAGGTGTCCGCGCGCTCGTCGGCGAGATCGAGGTAGAACCGCTCGAGGGCGTCGATCTTCCGCGGCCACGCGTAGCTCGCCGCCGTCTCGCGCCCGGCGGCGACCAGCCGCTCCCGCAGCGCCGGGTCGTCGAGCAGGCGGCGCAGCGCGTCCGCGACCTGCTGGGGGTCGCGGCCGGGCATCAGGCAGTTCACGCCGTCGACGCAGAAGTCGCGGTTGCCGTTGGAGTCCGTGCAGACGACGGCGGCACCGGCGGCCATCGCCTCGAGGGGCGGCAGGCAGAAGCCCTCGTGCTTCGACGTCTGGACGAGCACCGACGTCTCGTTCAGCAGGACGTTGACCTCCTCGTCGGAGGGGAACCGCCGGAACGTGACGCGCTCGCCGAGGCCCTCGGCGAGCTCGGGCTCGGACCCGAACAGGGTGAGCTCGGGCTTCGGGGCCGCGAGGCGGCCGTAGGCGGCCCGGGTGAGCGGGAAGTCCTTCAACGGGTTCGACCGGGCGGTCGACAGGATCGTCCCGTCGCGCCGGTCGACGCCGTCGAGCCGCCGGTAGGTGTCGGTGTCGAGCCCAGGTGTGAAGACGGTCGGGTCCACCACGCCGAGCTTCTTCAGCTCGTCCGCGACCCAGACCGAGCCGGCGAGGTACGCGAACTCCGGCCGGTAGCTCGCGTGCACCGCGGCGTGGTCCTTCGGGGACGCGTAGTACGAGCTCTCGACGTCCTGGACGAGGTACACGGGGACGCCGTGCAGCACGGACGCCTCCCACACCCAGGACGAGGTCTCCCACCACGTGGCGACCTTGATCGCGTCGATCGGTCCGAGCTCATGGGCGAGCTCGGCGTACGAGTCGAACCGCCGGACCGGGACCTCGAGGTCGAACCAGTCCGGTGCCCCGTCCTCGTCCAGCGTCCAGAGCTCGGGGTGATGGCCCTTCTCGAGCAGCCCGTTGAGATGCGTGAAGATGACGCGGTGCCCGCCGCCGATGCCGGTGTCCTGGGTCACGTAGATCACGCGCAACCCGCCGTCCTCGGCGCGCACGTCCCGCCGGTCGAGCTGGTCGCCCCAGCGGCCCCAGAAGCGGCGCTGCGACGCGAGCTCGCGGTCACCTTGAACGGTGCCGCGGGTCTTGCTCTCGTGATGGATCACGACGGACTGGGGGACGTATCCGACCCGCCGGCCGTGCGCCCAGGCCCGGAGGGCGTAGTCGACGTCCTCGTACGCCATCCCGAAGCCCTCGTCGAGCTCGCCGATGTCGTCGAGGGTCTCGCGCGTGATGTAGAGGCAAGCACCGGTGGCGGCGATCGTCGGACCCTCGACGTTGGCCGGTGCGAAGTCCGCGGCCTTGAAGCGGAACCGGTGGTCGAACCACTGCGGCTGGTCGCGGTTGCGGACGATCCCGCCGTACTGGATCGACGTGTCGGGGTAGAGCAGCCGCGCGCCGACGACGTCCCAGTCGCGCTGGTGCGATGCGAACTGGAGCGCGGCGAGCCATCCACGCTGGGTGACGACGTCGGAGTTCAGGAGGACCGCGTCCTCGTCAGGACCGACCAGGGCGAGGCCGCGATTGCAGTTTGCGGCGAACCCGCGCTGCTCGTTGCCGGTCAAGACCTCCAGCCCCTCCCGTGCACCGAGCGCCTGCAGGGCGGCGACGTGCTCGGGCGCGGACCCGTCGTCTGGCACGACGATCCGCACTCTCGCGGCATCGGTCGTCTTCCGGATGCTGCGGACCGCCGCCGCGACGAGGTCCGGTGAGCCGTACGAGGGGATGACGATCACGACCGGGCGACCGTGCTTGCGGTACCACGTCTGCGCGGGTCCATGGTCGGGGCCGACGCCGACGGCGCTGCCCGGCAGCAGCCGCATGGGGGCGGCCGTCAAGCGCCGCAGGAGCTCGCGCCAGCCGAGGTAGCGGACGGTCATCACCGCACGGCGCGGGAGACCGGAGAGGAGCCGTCGGAGGTGGCGGAGGTACAGCGAGGGATCCATCGGGTCAGGCGTCCAGGTTCAGCGGGGCGACGCCGGCGATGCCGTCACGCGAGCACCGCCGCCGGACGCTCGGCGGGAGCCGGTCGGCGCGGGTGCCCGCCACGGAGGCCGCGGCGCGCTCGGTGTGGTGGACGAAGGACGCTAGCGTCGCCCGGTCGGTGGCGCCGCGCGACGCGCCGTGCGCCCGGGACCACGCACGGTCGTCGGCGGTCTGGCGCCGGATCGTCCCGAGCACCGCTCGCGGCGCGGCGCTGGTCCGGAGCCCGTACACCTCGTGGAGGGCGCGGAACTCGTCGAACAGGCGCCGGAAGCGCTCCCCGAACGGATAGTCGTGGGAGTGCACGACGGCCGCGGCCGGCACGAAGGCCCGCGCGTGCCCGGCACGCAGCAGGTCGATCGCGAGGAGCTGGTCCTCGGCGTACGCGACGTCCCGGAACGGGGTCGTGGTCCACGCGCTCCGCAGCAGCGCGCCGTTGGCGTCGGTGTGGAACGTCGCGGCGGACGGCTGGAGGGGCCTGGGCACGTCGTCCGCGCGGTAGACCACCGGGGTGCCGGCGGGTCCGGACATGCCGGCGAACATCTCGAGCAGCTCGCGCGACGTGGCGACGCTCGCGCCTGGGATGGGGAGGTACGGACCGCAGGCGAGCGCGACATCGGGAGCCAGGTCGAACGCGGCGAGCATCGACCGCAACCAGGTCCGCCCCGCAGGGACCGCGTCCTGCGTCAGGAACACCACGACGTCGCCGGTGCACTCCTCCATCAGGAGGTTCCGGGTCCGGCCGTGCCCGAACTGCGAGCGGTCGATGCGGATCACGCGGGCTCCGGCGGCCGCGGCCGCGCGGTCGGAACCGTCGCTCGAGCCCGAGTCGCAGATGACCAGCTCGTACCCGGGGCCGCCCTGCGCCGCGAGGGCCTCGAGGACCGCGCGGAAGCGGCTTCCGCCGTCCAGCACCGGGATCGCCACGGAGACGGAACGCACGAGACACAGCGTAGAGGCGGACCGTGGTCTTGGGTCCCTGTCCGCGTAGGGTGCGAACGATGGATGACGCGTCGGTGGATCGTACGCAAAGAGCAGACGTGCCCTGCGAGCACAGGACCGTCGAGTGGTACAAGCTCGAAAATGAGCGGCTGCTCGAGGCACTTCGAGTTCGGGAAGCTCGGGTTGCTCGTATGGAGGATGACCTCGTGCTCCTTGCCGAGCGATCCGAGACGCTCGATCGCATCGTGTCTGGTGGGTGGTGGCGGTTGCGGCTGCGTCTGATGCGCCTGTTCGCCGTCGTCTCCTTCGTGCGACGTGGCCTCCCGCAACGAGAAATGACGGTCGAACGGGATCCGCTTTCGAGGGACGCACTCGCGTCTCGCGCAGAGCGTTTGCGCTCGCAGACGGACCGGCTCTCGTCTGGGCTGCCCGTCTCCCTCCACAGGCACGCAAAGGATTCTTCGGTTCGACGGGTGATCTGCTCCCTCGCCGACGAGAACTACCTTGGCCCGCTCTCGATCTGTTCGGTGGGTCTTGAGCAATACGCGACACGTCATGGTTGGGACGTCGCGATCCATGTCGGTTCGCTCGATCTGGCGCGGCCCATCGCGTGGAGCAAGTTGCTGTTCGTCTCGCGTCTCCTCGAGCAGTACGAGGAGGTTTGGTGGGTCGACGCCGATGCAGTGATCGTCGACACAGCTCCTGATATCGCATCTTTGATCGACGTGGATAAGGACCTCTACATCGTCGAGCATCGTTGGGACGAACCGAGCGGGCGGCGCGCAGTCAACAGCGGGGTTGTGCTTTTCAGGCGGTCGGATTGGACGACGTCCCTCATCGAGGCGATCTGGCATCGAGAAGAGTTCATCGACCACCCTTGGTGGGAGAACACGGCGATGCTCGATCTCTTCGGATACCAGATCCCTGACGATGGAACACCGCCCATTCCAGGGGTGCCGACGGCGTGGATGGACCGCGTCAAACTCATCGGCCTCGAGTGGAACAGCACCGAGAACGCCTCCGCCGCTGTGGCACCGGTGATCCGCCACATCGGTCGCAGGCCTACCGTCGCAGTGCTGGAGCAGATGATGACTGGCGAGCTCCGACGGGCTAACGCGGTGGGGGTGGCTCGCGAAACGTGAGACTCGGTGAAGCGTCGCGGGCCAAGTCCGCGGTTCCGCAGCCTTCCTCGCATCCTGCAACCATGACCCGCGTGTCGTCTCCAGCGATCGTGGTAGATGGCGTCCGCAAGACCTTCCGTCGTCCGCACCACCAGACGCACACGCTGAAGGAGCG